>JAPUEV010000293.1 GCA_027492415.1 Ignavibacteria bacterium | reverse complement strand
AACGGTTGGTACAGAATCGTTCAGGGATATTCTGTTTGTTAACCAGTCAACAGGCTTTGTATGCGGGGATATTGGCAGACTTTATAAATCCACAAATGGCGGAGCTAACTGGACAGCAAAAAACCCCGGAACTACATTGATGCTGAGAAGTATCGCATATTATAATGCAAATCTAATTTGGATAGCGGGTGGTTATGCACAGGATGGAATTATTCTAAAATCCACAAACAGCGGTGATAGCTGGCAGACAACGCAAACCTTTGACAGGCCAATTGAAAAAATCCAGTTCATCGATGCATCAACAGGTTTTGCATCCAGTGACAGCAGGGTTTATAAATCAACAAACGGCGGAGCAAACTGGGTTGATATCAACCTTCCCACTTCCGGATATTTTCTTACATTCTATATGGCAAATGCAAACGTAGGATATGCTTCTAACTGGGATAATACATATAAAACTCTTGATGGCGGTACGACATGGTACGAACAAAATACTGTATTGCCAAATACATCTATGCAGGATATTGAGTTCGCGCCCGGAAGCACTTCAATCGGCTGGATGTGCGGATCTGACGGCGCTGTAATCAATACAGTTAACAGCGGCGGAATATTTATTGGCATAGAACCGATCTCGGGAAATGTGCCGGAAAATTATTCCCTAAGCCAGAACTACCCAAATCCTTTTAACCCTGCAACAAATATTAGTATACAAATACCAAAAGAAGGTTTTGTAAAGCTGACTGTGTTTGATGTTACAGGCAAAGAATCTGCTATACTTGTAAATGAGAACTTAAGGGCAGGCGAATATAAAGTTGATTTCAATGCATCAAATCTGCCAAGCGGTGTATATTTTTACAGGCTGGCTGCTGATGGGTTTACTGATGTAAAGAAAATGATATTGGTTAAATAGATAATTGTTCCGTTCCCGGTTCCCGCCTTCGCGGGGGAGTTTGGAAACGGTGAGAGTGCAGCACTTCTAAGCTGCGGAATTATTATTCACAAATAAGTATATAAAAATAGTAACGTCGGTAAAAATTTAAATAAACTTTAAATATATCACAAATGAGCATGGTAAAAATTTCAATATCAACAGCTTTAGCAATACTGGTTGTCTTAACTTCTTTCAGGCTTAGTTCCGGCGGAAGTGATGAATTAAGCTTCAAAGCAGAAAAATACATGGGTTCATCCAGAGTAAAAGGATTGGAAACTTATAAGGATGAGATACAGTATTTTGCTGACTGGAACTATCCATACGGACAGAACATACCGCGGGATGTTTACAGCAGAATGTGGAATGATGTAAAAAATGTTCCCAGCGAAAACGAAATAGATGCCCAGGTAGTTAACGATTGGCGTGTGATCGGACCATACGGTATGAAAGATGACCAATCGTCAGCAAAATATACAGGCAGAATACTTGATGTTGAAGTTGACAACACTTCCTCTATCAGGGTAGCAACAGCAACCGGAGGGCTGTGGGGCTACTGGGGCGCATTTCCGTTACCGCTTAGTGATGGACTCAACACCCTGGCAGTTGGCTCTTTTGATACTCATCCAAATGATGACAACACAATACTTCTTGGTACCGGTGAGTATTATACAGGCTCACCCAGTTACCAGAAAGTTGGAACGGGACTTTGGAAGACTACCGACGGCGGATATACATGGAATCAAATTACCATGACCCCGACTCCGGATGGCTTTTCAAGGATAAGATATTCCAGGCAGAATCCAAATATCGTTCACGCAGTTACAGTTGACGGCTATTACCGTTCTACAAATGCAGGAAATAACTGGACAAGAGTTCTCACCAATCCGTTTTGTTTTGACCTGGCTATTGACCCCAGCAACAACAATTATGTTTATGTAACTTTCCAGGGCGGTATGAGGAGATCTACAAATGCAGGTCAAAGCTTTTTTGCAATTGGCTCAAACGGCAGCGGTTTTCCTCAGAACGAAGTCGGCAGAATTTCGCTTACTGTTTGCCAGGCTAATCCTACAACTTTATACACAGGTGTAGAGCTTGACAGCAACGATGCGATGTTAGGTGTATTCAAATCAACAAACTTTGGCGCAAACTGGACCAATGTTTCACCGGACTCAAACGTGCTGGGCGGACAGGGTAACTATGATAACGTAATAGCAGCATCCCCGACTAATTCAAACATAGTACTCTTTGGCGGTATAAGGATGTGGAGAACATCAGACGGCGGACAGAACTGGGTACGTAACTTATCGCCTGAAATTCACGCGGACCAGCATGCTATTGTATGGAAGAACGGCAATGAGGTTTACGCGGGTAATGACGGCGGTATGTGTTACTCTACAAATGCGGGGCTTAACTGGGTAAGTAATACAAATATTTTTCCAGTTACACAGTTTGTGAATTTATCGGTGGGCTCAAGCAATACAAATATTATAGCAGGAGGCTCAAGGGATAATGGAATGTGCGTAACAACGAACGGCGGCACAACATGGACTCAGACTCTTGCAGGTGACGGCAGCGGCGTGGCTATTGACCCATTGAACGCGAACAGGATATTTATGACAAGCGGAGCCTACAACGGACCCTTTGCCTGGAAACGGTTTACCTCAACAAATTTTGGAATGAACTGGACAGAGGTCTCCGACCCGGTATTTGACCCGGCAGGCACATCATATACAAAAATGCGCTGCGACAGGAACGTGCCGGCAAGGTTTTATACAAACTTAGGAGCGCATATATACAGGACCTCCAATAACGGGGCAAGCTGGAGCAAGCTTAACAATACTCCATTCCCGGATTCTTCTATACTGAATTTTAACGCTTCAAAGAACGGCGGGCTGGTTTATGTGTGCCTTAACGCTACGCCTCCGGTAGCAGGAGCTAAAGTAAGGGTCTATGATAACGGGGTATGGGAAGAGCGTTCAGCAGGACTGCCTTCAAATCAGAATGTAAGAATGATTGGAGTACATCCTTACAATGTTAACGATGTATATGCAGTAATGAACGGAGTAGGCACACCAACACAGAAAATATTCAAATCAACTAACCAGGGTGTAACATGGAGCAATATTACAGGCAACATCCCTGATATTCCGCTCAGTGATATTGTTGTACATCCAACCAATGACAACAAACTTTATCTTGGAACGCAGATAGGCTGTTACCGCTCAACAAACGGCGGCGCAAACTGGCACAGGTGGAATAACGGAATGCCGGATGCAACGGTTATTACAGAATTAAGCTATATTGACAGCGCCAATGCAGGTAAATTTTATATTGTTGCAGCAACTTACGGCAGAGGAATCATAATCCGTGAAACCTCCGGGGATGACCCGAACGGAATTCATCCAATAAGCGGAAATGTACCGGCAACTTATTCCTTAAATCAAAACTATCCCAATCCTTTTAACCCGGTTACAAATATTAAATTCGGTATTCCAAAAGCAGGCGCCGTAAAACTTGTGATATACGATATAAACGGCAGGGAAATCCAAAGACTTATAGACCAGCAATTAAACGCGGGCTATTATAATGCTGATTTCAATGCGGCAAATCTTTCAAGCGGAGTGTATTTTTACAGGCTGGAAGTAGTGGATCCTTCCTCAGGCAAAGGCACAGGTTTTACTGATGTAAAGAAAATGATCTTAGTAAAGTAAAAACTTAAGCCATATCAATATAACCCCCAATTTATAAATATGGTTATCAGCGCAGGGCTGTTTATTCAGTCCTGCGTTTTTTATTTGTTCAGGTAAGCAAGCTCATAGCTGCCATCAGGATAAATGATAAGATGCTCAGAATTTCCCGAATACTCAAAAAAGCTTCCCCCGGGGTATCTATCCTGGTAATCCATATTTAGCCAATAAGAGCCATTTGAACCGGTATGATAATTCAAAGTTTTGATACGGGTTTTGGAACCCCTGTGTTCATAATATAAGTTTATATTCTCCTGCAATGACCTAAGCTCACCTGCCGAAAGATTGCTGCCAAGATACATTTCAGGGTATGCATGCCCTGAAACACACACAACCCTTCCGTTGCCGCCAAGGGATTTTATCATGGATACCATAAGGATAGCATAATCATCACAATCACCGGAATATGTATATACAGATACTCCGGCTTTTTCGAAATATTCCATTCCCCCGGGATCAGGCTGGTAGTTCCAGTTCCTGTAAATATTATCAAACACAGCACATGCGTTCTGAATAAAAGCGCTATCCCTGTATGCAGAAGTTAAATCCTGCGCTTTATTTTTCACTGCCGGGTTATCGGGCTCGATTGCAGATGATATACCCAGTGCGGTGAGCTCTTCGGCCTGGCTTTTGGTGAACTGGCTAAAGAGCTTAAAAGTACAGAAACCTAAAATAATAAATAATAACAGTATGTTTTTTTTCATAGTACATTAACAGCACTATGATAACTATATATAAATGCCTTATAGTTCCTGCTGAATTGTGAATATATGTTATACTGCGGATTCTTACAGAATTACATTACTTTATAAAGTTTGAATCATCAAACCAGTGTGTTTCTCCACCCGGTATTGTTTCGGGCTTTGATACTTCAAATGTTACAGCTACCATATTACCTGCTTCAACAAGTACTTTAGGAAACTGTCTGCTGCTTTCCATTAATTCAGTCCATCTTGCTGATTTTTCGGAAAATTCTTCTGCCGTTATTTTGCCGGTTTCCATATCTTTAATCATCTGCTCATATGCCTTGATGAGAGCTTTATTGGATCCATCATTCATTACCGGGGTAACCTCAACAGATCCTTCGAATACTCTGAAATCAGTGTTATTGTCATTTACGATAACTTCAAACTCAGTACCGCGGACACCGCCAACGGCTCCGTTGGTTGTGACTTCATAACTTTTGCTTCCCAGCAGCTTTTTAACTTTATGCCATATCCTTCCGGCTTTTTGCCTTAGGGTGCGGTTAGTACAGTAATCATCGGATATTTTCACGGATGAATTAGGCGCTATCCGTAATATAGAACCGTCATCAAGCTCAACTTCAGCAAAGCTATCTGCATCCGTCACAATTTCAGAACCGCTTTCTATATCTCCGGGTTTTGTCATTGTGATCTTTTCTGTTTTCACTTCCGTTACGGATATACCGCAAACAACATAAGACCCGGTAATGTCTATTATGACATCCACGCTTTTTGTAACAAAGGTAAGCTTAACGTTGCAGTCACTTTTTTTAGGCAATACCTGTTTACCTGAACCATCAAAGAGCAGGGAATCATATCCCCCGCCGTAGGCAAAAATTTGTGCCTGTGCTGCCATTATTAAAAGAAATATTTTTAATTTTTTCACGATAAGTGCTTTTTATTTTACAAGGATCATTTTTTTAGTTGAAGAATACTTCCCGGAGTTAAGCCTGTAGAAATATACACCACTGGGAAGACCGGAAGCATTGAAATCTGCCCTGTATTCACCTGTATTTAATCTGCCGCTGAACAGAACAGCAATTTCTTTACCTGAAATATCATACACAATCAAATTTACCTGGCCGGCTGCAGGAATTGAGAACTTAATATTTGTTGCAGGGTTAAACGGGTTTGGATAATTCTGGCTCAATGAATATCCGGAAGGAATTAAGGTTGAAACAGGTGTTATACCAATGGGATTTCCGCTTGGGTTCCTTTTATAATACATTTCTGTGTTGCCATCCCTGTTATCGCTCCACACAATATGCAGCGCGGAACCCGAGATATTTATTGAAGGAGTATTGGAGGCACCTCCGTCATTTGTTAACCGGGTATCACCTGACCAGCTTGCACCGCCATCGGTTGAAAGCTTATAGTAAATTTCATTGTTCCCGTCCCTTGCATCCTGCCAGCAAATGTGTATAAATGCATCATCTGTGGCAATTGAGGGATACCATGAATTTCCTGATGCATTTGTAAGCCTTTGATCTGTACCGAAATTTATGCCGCCATCAACAGAATACTTATAATAGATTTCCCAGTTACCATCTCTCTGGTCAGACCAGGTCATATCCACAAAGTCGCCTTCGGATGTAACGGAAACTGAAGTTGAAGGAGAGGAATTGTTTGTCAGCCTGTTTTCGCTGCTCCAGCCGGTACCGCCATCAGTTGAGTATTTACTGTAGATCTCGCGGTTCCCGTCGCGGTTATCTTCCCAGGCGGCGTTTACATTATTACCTGATATTGTTACCGAAGGATATTCTGAAAATGAAGAATTGCTGCTTAGCCTAACATCTGCACCCCAGCTGTTGCCGCCATCGCCGGAACGTTTCAGATAAATTTCATAATTGCCGTCACGGTTATCCTGCCAGGCTATCACAACAATACTCCCTGATGCATCTATTGAAGGATAGTCTGAAACGGAAGAATTATTTGTAAGCCTTGTATCAGCGCTCCACAGATTTCCGCCGTCATCTGACCTTTTAAAATATATCTCGTAATTACCATCCCGGTTATCTGTCCACGTAACCAGTACAGTATTGCCGGATACATTTATTGCCGGATAGTATGAGGAACCGCTGCTGTTCGTTAGTCTTACATCAGCACCCCAGCTTATACCGGCGTTTGTTGATCTTTTATAATATAATTCCTGGTTGCCGTCTCTGCCATCGGACCACACTGTATGTATTGTGTTTCCATCTGATCCAACGCTCTTTGCATTGTTATAAGCCGGCATGGAAAGGCTGCTGTTGTTTGTTAAGCGTGTATCGCCTTCCCACTGGGAAAATAATGGATGGTGAAAGCCAGAAATTAAGATGATAAAAAATAATTTAATGTATTTCATATTATATATTTTATTTAATTAAAATCATTTTCCTGGAAACTGTAAGCTCTTTGGATTGCAGCCGGCAGAAATAAATTCCGCTTGGTAAGCTGCTCCCGTCAAAATCGGTATTATACTCACCTTTCCGCAGACTGCCGTTTATCAATACTCTTATCTCTTTTCCGGTAATATCAAATACTGATAATTTTATATAATCATCGACGGGTATATTGAAGCTGATCTTAGTTACCGGGTTAAACGGATTGGGATAATTTTGCTTTAGTGAGTAATCTAGGGGTATAATGTTTTCATTTTGTTCAAAACCGGTAACAGAGCCATTTGTACTTTTAAGTATGAGCCCCCCTGCGCCAAGAAGATATGTAATGCCGGAAATATTGTTATGATACAGTGACCTGATATTATAGTCAGCAGGCAGGGTAAGCTGTACCCAGTTATTGCCGC
>JAPUEV010000292.1 GCA_027492415.1 Ignavibacteria bacterium | reverse complement strand
TCTGTACTTTCAAAAATTGAAGAGCTCAAGATGAAGTTCGATAAGAAGGCAAAAGCTGATTTCGATAACCGTGTAGAGCTTATGAAAAAAAGGAATAAAGTTGTAATTGCTATTCCAAGGGTACTGAACATGTATGCTCACACTCCGTTTTTCACAGGATACTTTGAAGCTGTCGGTATAAATCCCGGGAACATTGTGTTTTCCGAGTACACAAGCGAGGAATTATATAAAGAAGGTGCAAAACGCGGATCAATTGACCCGTGTTTCCCTTCTAAGATAGGAATTCCTCATATTCATAACCTGATATATAAGATCCACAAGAAGAAGAAAATAGATTATATTTTCCTCCCATTGGTTGATACTATACCATCGGATTTTATTTATGCTCAGCAGCATCATGCATGTCCTACAGTTACAGCAACATCGGAAGCTGCTAAAGCTGCATTTATCAAAGAAAGCGATATGTTCAAAGATGCGGGAATAGAATATATAAATACATATTTATATATGACAGAACCAAAGCTTTGTGCTAAGCAGATGTTTGATGAATGGGGTCCGAAGCTGGGCTTAAGCAGAGAAGAAAGTGACAAGGCAACTGAAGAAGCTTATAAAGCATTGGATAAATATACCAATGATATGAGACGCAAAGCCCGTGAAGCTCTTGACCAGCTAGAAAAGGATAATAAGATAGGTATTGTGGTACTTGCAAGACCTTATCACAACGATCCGGGTCTGAATCATGAGATTCTTGAGGAATTCCAGAAGCTTGGCTACCCTGTTTTCAACCAGGATGCTTTGCCTACTGATGAAGATATGCTTGAGAAGCTCTTTGGTGATGAAGTGAAAGCAGGCATCATTAAAGGTGCTATGGATGTAGGAGATGTTTGGAAAAATTCATATAGTGAAAATACAACGAGGAAAGTATGGGCTGCTAAATATACAGCACGCCATCCTAACTTAGTGGCACTGGAGCTTTCATCATTCAAATGCGGTCATGATGCCCCTATTTACACTGTTATAGAAGAGATCGTATCTGATAGCGGTACACCTTACTTCTCATTCAAAGATATTGATGAGAATAAGCCAACCGGTTCTATAAAGATACGTGTTGAAACTATCCATTACTTCCTGAAACGCTACAGGGAAGATATGATAGCAAAGGAAAAGAAAGTACTAACCATAGAAGAGAAGATGAAAGCTTTTGAAGATAAGATTAGGAAGCAATATGAGCTGCAGGAAAAACTTGATGCTATTCATAAAAAACAGGGTACAGGCAAGTATCATAACGGAAGCATGAATTCAAATGCAATTGAAATTGATCTCAGTAAAGTTAAAAATTCTGAGGCTGATAAAACTGCAAAATCTGAAGTAAATGAAAAGGAAGCAGTAGAAGCTTAGTAAGCTTATTTCCTGAATTATTGATAAAAAGCCGGTGCGGATCTGTACCGGCTTTTTATTTTTCTTTAAATCTGAATAACTCAACTTTTTCAGGTGCCAAAAAGTAAGTCATTTTATACTCCTGCTCATATTTGGCTGAAAGCTGGTTTAAATAAGACCGGTATTGAGTTGTATCAGGAACTCCGTAATCCAAAACCAACCAGAATCGCTCAGGTTTCTGGACAGAAAGTGAATCCATTATCTCATTCCACCCATACCTGATATAAACGGTATTTGGAATATTTAGAGACTCCTGTTTTTTATAATAATCAATAGCCCAGCCGTAATAATGGGGTTCTACATAAATTCTATCCCCTGCTCTGAAATCAGTGTTAATTCGGTTTATCAGGTGCCTGTAATCGTCATTTTTAAAGTTGAATGAATAATGTATAGTAATACCATATACATTTATTGCCATAAAAATTAATAACATGATATATACTACAGGTTTGTATTTCCATTTAAAAAGTCCATAAACCAGAATAATTGATAAATAAGGAACAAGAATACTTAAATACCTGTAAAATTCAATTTTTTGTTTAATAGAAATTATTCCAGCAAGTACCAAAGGTATTATGAATGCCAGAGTGATAAGAAGCCTTGAGTTATTATATTCCTTTTTAAAACGGAGCAATAGACCAATAACTGCAAAAATAAATATAGAACCTGAAATATATGTCAGGTAATCTATTATTCTGAAATCTGTGTAGTAATAATATAACCCAAGATTACAATCTCTGAAATAATATACATATTCATTCAGTACACCAATCAAATCTTGAGGTGTTCTCCAAGCCTGTCCCCTGCTGATATGGATAATTAGATCCGGTATCCAGAGTAAATAGATTAAAAACATTGCACCAAACAAATACAGATATGGCAGAATTTGCTTTGTATCTTTCCTGTTAACTGCAATGATATAAATAACTTCAGCTGCCATTATAAAGAAAGAAAAATAGTGAGTATAAACGGCAGCACTTGTGAAAATAATAAACCAAACAGAATATTTATTTTTAAATATCCTGTGATAATCATGTTTTGAATCAGATAATTTTAAAAGGAAGTAAACCGAGCCGATATTCAGGAACAGGTTCATAGCTGACATACGTACTTCCTGGGAATAATATAGGTTTAAAGGTGAAACAGCGTATAATAATATGACCAGGAAAGCCTGTTGAGGTTCCATTACTCTTCTGGAAACGGGGTAAATAAAGAAAACTGAGCATGAAGTTAAGAGTGCAGAGAGTAATCTCATAGAAAAAACTGTATCGCCTGTAAGGATATTCCATATCTTCAGGACGAAATAATACAATGGAGGGTGAATATCATTGGCTGTCCTTACAATTATGGAATAGAATGAATCCATGCTGAGATGCCATGAAAATACTTCATCAAACCATAAGTTCTTTTGATCAATATAAGCCAGCCTTATAGCTAAACAGAAAATAAATGCAATAAATAGCAGTATTTTCTCTGTTTTTGGATTCATTCACCAATGTACTGAAAAATCACTTTACGCGTGCGGGGTCTTTCATCAAAATCAATGAGAATTACCTGTTGCCAGGTGCCTAAGAGAAGCTCACTATTGACAAATGGGATCGTCTGGGAGCAACCAAACAGCGTTGAACGGAGATGTGAGTGGCCGTTATGATCACCCCATGTGTTATTATGGTGATATTTTTTTCCAGCAGGAATGAATTTTTCTAATATTTCAGGCAAATCTTTTTTTAATCCTGGTTCATATTCAATTGTACTTATTGATGCTGTTGAACCAACCACAAAAACAGTTACATTTCCGTTTTTAAGCTTACTTTTTTCAAAAGAGATCAACAGGGATTCAGATAAATTGATAATATCACAATCCCCTTTTGTTTTGAAAGAATGTTGTTCAGTAATTATCTTCATTTTTAAATACCTGTTTGATAATTTAAAATGATATTTATCCCATCCAGAACGGTATTTTCAATATAAATATAATCAAAATTTACATTTTTAAGCAATAACTCTGAAGATCCCCCTGTCAATATTACTTTCAGTTTTCCTTTAAATTTACTTTTTAAACTCTGTACAATTCCTTCAGACGCATATTTCATATAATTTACAAGACCGGATTGGATAGCTTCATTAGTATTTTTACCAACTAACGGAGCTTTTTTTGATAATTTACTGTATTCCAATAAAGGTAATTTAGATGTATTAATGTTCAAAGCAGCAGATGAAGTCATTATACCGGGAGCTATTATACCCCCAATAAACTCACCTTTATGAGTAATTACATCGTATGTATTAGCTGTACCAAAGTCAGCAATTAGAACATTAGCTTTCATTTTAAAATATACATATCCAAAAACCGCATTACAGATCCTGTCTGCACCAAGAGTGCCGGGTGATTTGATTTTAATTCTTATGGGTAACTTACTTGCATTATTAACAATTAAAGGGGAGATGGTAAAGTTAATTTTGCATAAACCGGAAATATATTTTTCTGTCTTATTGTTTACTGATGCTATCCCAATGTTTGTAAGTGAAAAAACTTTCTTTATTATGCTTAAATGAGCCTTTAAGCTAATCTTACTCTTTGAGACACACTTTGAGGAATAAATGATCTTACTGCCATTATACACAGCAAAGTGAGTAAAACTATTCCCAATATCAATTGCCAGGTTCATATTAAATAAAAAATGCCTGTTTAATACAGGCATTTTATTAAATTATCAATTTAAGTAAGCAATTACCTGCTTAATTCTAATTTTTTGATCTCATCTCTTATTGATGCAGCCTTTTCGTAATCTTCGCTGTCTATTGCTGTTTTAAGGTCCGTTTGCAGCTTACCCATCTTTCGGGTGTAAGGATCAACTGTTTCTTCTGCCTGCATTCCGGTTTCGGGTTGTTTAAATAGTTCGTCTTCTGCACCTTCTTCATCCCCTTCTTTATCTGGTATAAATGCAACTTCATTCATAACATCCTCATTTACATATATTGGCACTGCAAATTTAAGTGCAAGTGCAATCGCATCAGATGGTCTTGAATCGATCTCGTCCACACTGGCAACATCAAGCTTTATTTTTGCAAAAAAAGTACCATCTCTTAATTCATTAATATATACATGAGAAATTGAAAAGCCAAGGATCTCTATAATATTTTTAATCAGATCATGTGTTAATGGTCTGGGTGGTTTAATACCTTCAAGTTCTAAAGCTATGTGCTGAGCCTCAAAACTGCCTATTATAATAGGTAACCGCCTGTCTCCGCCAATTTCTTTCAAGATCAAAGCATATCCGCCGCCTCCGGGTGCCGGAGTTGGTGAAAGTCCTAATATATCTACCTGAATTTTATCGTTATCCATTACTTATTTTTTATTTGACCGGTTTTTTAATTTGATAATACCTTTTTGAATTCTTCAGTTAAAACAGGCATTATCTCTACAGCATCTCCTACAATACCATAATCCGCAATCTGAAATATAGGTGCATCTTTATCTTTATTTATTGCGACTATACATTTAGATGAAGACATACCGGCCAAATGCTGAATTGCTCCGCTGATGCCTACTGCTATGTAAAGGCTAGGAGCAACTGTTTTTCCTGTTTGCCCAACCTGTTCAGAGTGCGGCCTCCAGCCTGCATCAACTATAGCCCGTGATGCACCTGCAGCTCCCCCTAATACTTTAGCAAGGTCTTCAACCAGGTGGAAATTTTCAGGAGCTTTTAATCCCCTGCCTCCTGAAACTACAATATTAGCTTCTGTAACATCCAGCTTTTCATTGCTTACTACAACTTCTTTAACCTGTACTGCAAAATCACTATCAGCCAATGATATATCAAGCTTTTGTATTTCAGAATTTATTCCTTCAGCTTTAACAGGCTTAAATACATTTGGTCTTAAAGTAAATATTTTAACTGGTGATGTTACTTGTACATCAATATAAGCTTTACCAGCATAAACAGGTCTTGTGGCTGTAATGTTTCCGCCCTCTGCCTTAATTTCGGTACAATCAGCTACCAGCCCTGCTTCCAGCTTTGCTGATAGTCTTGGAGAAATATCCTTTCCCATTGCTGTAGCAGAAAGAAGAATGATATCAGCTCCTGACTGCTTAGCAGCTTCAGCCGCAACTTTAGAATACGCTGTAGTTGAATATTTTTCAAGTTTTGAGTCTTCTGCCAATAATACTTTCTTAACGCCATAAGCAGCAAGCTCATTTGCTGCAGAAGATAAATTGTTCCCGATAAGAAGAACTTCAGCTTCTATTCCAAGCTCATTTGCCAGCTTAACTGCAGTTGAAGCAGTTTCAAAACCGGCATTTTTGATCTTATTATCACGTGATTCTACGAATGCAAGTATTTTGCTCATTAAATAACCTTTGCTTCCTCTCTTAACAGTTTTACAAGTTCCGGTACTGCTGATACATCTGTGCCCACAATTTTACCTTTAGGTTTTGGTTTGGGCAGGCTCATGCCAATAATCTCAGTTTTATTTTCTGTATAAGTGGGCTGTCTTTCTTCGATCGGTTTTGATTTTGCAGCCATAATTCCCTTCAGATTCGGATATCTTGGATTATTCAGCCCGCGCTGTGCGCATATTGCTGCAGGCAAAGAAGATTCAACAACTTCCTTTCCGCCTTCAATTTCACGCTCACAGGTAATTTTGTTTCCTTCAACATTCAGGCTTACAACAACATTAATTGAAGGGATATTCAGCATTTCAGCTACTAATGACCCTACCTGTGAATCATCATAATCGATAGATTGTTTTCCGAAGAAAATAATATCAGGGTTAACTTCCTTTAATACATCGGCCAGGTTCCTTGCAACTGAGTAAGAATCCATTTCTGAATCTGATTTTACAAGTATACCTTTTTCAATTCCCATTGCATAAGCCTTTTTAATAGCTTCTTTATTACTATCCTTACCAACTGAAACAACAATCGTTTCTCCACCTTGTTTTTCTTTTAATTGTAATGCAGCTTCAACTGCAAATTCATCATATGGATTAATAATATAAGTTACACCTGCAGGGTCAATTGTTTTTCCATCAGAGCCAACCTTAACTTTTGTAGTAGTATCAGGCACCTGAGAGACACAAACTGCTATTTTCATTACTTTGCCTTTCTTAGATCTTAAGAAATTTTGTTATTTTACGCTTTAATATTCAAAAATAACCATATTTTGCCAAATTTTCAATCTTGAAAAAATTCCTATTTTTTCATTAAAAACTAATAAAGCCGTGTTGAAACGGCTTTATTAGTAAATTAAAATACAAAAATTTACTTCTTATAATTTTTCATAATTTCTTCCATTTCCTTGGTTTTATCCTTCAAATCATCCATATTTTTTTTACCATCCTTATCTTTGCCAATATTCTTCATATCTTCGAGCATGTTTGTCATATCCATATATTTAACATCCTGGGGAGCTGTGAACATATCATCTGTAACTTTTACATCTTTTTCAAATTTTGTAGCTTTCATATAAGTTTTACCGTCAGAGGAACCCATTCTTAATGGTACAGTTTTTTCATACAGGCTTACTGTGAAGTTCTTTTCTTTATGTTTATATATCTCGCATTTATAGCCAATTATCTCTTCTTCTCCAACTTTTTCCATTTGGTCCAGGTAGTCACGGAATGAATTAACATCTACATTATCTTTAGTATCGCTGAATTTCTTTTTATCAAATTTCATACCCATTTTTACTCCGGCAACTTCTGAAACTGTATACACAACATCTCCTCCATCAAAATATGCTGTAGCTGAAAATTTTTTACCATCAGCATCAAAAGTACTTGTAGAACGGCACTTTTTGCCGTCATAAATAGCACTTACAGTACCTGAACCTTTTT
>JAPUEV010000291.1 GCA_027492415.1 Ignavibacteria bacterium | reverse complement strand
CTCAAGCCCGCAGTATAATGCGCGGCAAACAAATACCTCCCGAAAAGCTCCACGTTATGTATGATGCTTGTTGTAATTCCCGTTGGGTGCCACTCAGCTATCTTGATCGCATTATTCAGGTTTGATATATCCCAGATCTTCAGGTATCTTGGATTGCCCCCGATCTCATCTGTAACAAAAGCAAACCTTCGGTTCTCAGATATTGCAATGTTATGCGGGCCCGGGTTCGGGATATTTTCCCAATACGCAATTGTCCTTAAATTATCTTTATCAGTTGCATCAATTACAGTTATCCTTCCCGGGGGATTGTAAATGTTACATGCAAAAATTGTATCGTTAACAATACGTGAATCATGCACAACATAATCTTCCCATTCACCCCGCTTAACCGGGTGCACGGGGTCTGTGCTGAGATCAAGCACAAACAAGCCGCCTATATTATAGTCACCCGCATTTATATACAGGTATGGACCCTCAATAGATATAGTATGACCCATCGTGAAATCACCGTAATAATAAGTGTTCACCAAGTGAACAGAATCTGGCAGGTACTGGAGGTCAATTATCTGCAGGCCGCTTGCAATACCATCAGCAACAACATACGCGTAATGGCTGAACACTTTCATTTCCCTGCAGCAGGAAGGTGAATTTAAGCCCGGTAAGTATGCGGCTTCGTAAATATTATTTGTATCGGTTATATTAATAAATGCCGTACCCTTAGCGCAGCCAAGTATGCCGTATTCTCTGCCATCCGGTGCCGTATAGCCCCAGCATGCTGAGTAGTCACCATCAGAATGATGGTTATCTATATTGGCAAGCTTTCTCATATTGCTGCTGGCATTTTGTGCGTAGACTGTAAATACAGTAAATGAAAATATGAGAGCGACCTTAAAAATTTTAACCAATAAAGTTTTATTTATGTAAATTGAATGATGAATAACTATATATTATATTTGAAATAACAAATACCAAAGCGGAGTTCCAATGAAATCACTGCTGGCATTATCTGTATTTCTTTTGCTTAATTTAACACAAATTTATTCCCAAGAAAAGGATACAAGTAATCATTTTGTTTCTTGTGGAATTGAAATTATTCCTGCTTATGTATGGGTAACGAATAATATTATTGGTCCGGTGTTAGGTTATTCCTTAAAATCAAAAGTTTTAAGCTATGGTATTAACTATGAGTATGCCTTTTCGCAAATAAAAAGCGGTATATTCACAGCCGGCATCCGGGGAAAGTTCAGCTCAAAAAATGAGGACGCTTCCGGAAATTCAGCCGTGCTAAAAACAAAGAATATTTCCCTGGGTCTGCAAAGTAATTTAAATTTCAACAGGCTCGAGCCCGCTTCTTTAATTCCCTTTATTGGTATAGTAATTGGTTATAATTATGCGGTTACCGAATATAATTTTAACAACGGCGTTAATGATCCGTTATTCCCCGATACTAAAAAGCATTCACTTTACATTTTTGGACAGGCCGGGATAAGATTTTTTCTATCAGAGAAAACAGCAATTACACTACGGGGCGGAACCGGTAATATTGATAAAAGTATGCTAGAAGCCGGAATTGATTTCAAATTTTAGTTAAAAGGAGTTATTAAACTGGTCAATTATATAATATTACACAATAAATATTTTAGTATTTTGCATCCTTATAGTAGTATTGCTGTGTTTATTTAAGTGAGTGGATTTAATTGTCACTGATATATCAACGAAAATCAATAATTTAAACAATATAATTTTTATGAAAAAATTAATTCCGGCATTTCTTATAGCAATTACAATTCTATGCAGTAATGCGTATTCACAGATTAGCATAAAGCTTGGACCCGAGCTTGGGCTTACATCGCCAACGGTAGATTACAGCGGCGACGTTAAGGATTTTTACGCCGGGACTAAATACGGCGTAAGGTCAGGGCTGCATTACGGCGTAATGGGTAAGGTTCAGCTTGGACCATTGAACGGAAGGCTTTCTATAAGCTATGCTTCGCTGGATAACAGCGGCAACGCCAACCCAAGCCAGCCTAACAGCACACTTGAAGTAAAGAATAATATCTTTATGTTCACTTTGGGTACAGAATTTGGCTTCGGTATTCCTTTCAGTCCCGTAAAGCCGTATGCGGGAATTGATATACTTTTTTCAACTATCAGCGGTACTTATAATTTCCAGGGCACTTCAGAGGTTTCCTCAGGTGAAAAAAGCATTAAATCAGCTTCACGCACCGGCCTGGGATTTTCAGTTGGCACAGAAGTTGCTTTCGGTAAATCATTTACGCTTGATCTCAGCTTAAGATATAACCTTATTAATCTTTTTGGCAAAAGCTATGATGGTGTAACAAATTCCAATGACAGGAATGACGCCTATTCCAGCTTAAATGATGCCGCTGACCCCAATTACAGCGCATCAAACAGCAAGCATCCGGTAGGTAATGACAGGTCTATTGCCACCATCCAGTTAAATGCAGGGCTGCTCTTCGGTTTTTAAGATTTTTTCGGTATATTAGTAAATTAAAACCAATCAAAATTTACAGCTAAAAAATGAGAAAAATATACAAACCAATTTTAACATCAATACTGATAGCTTTTGCATTCATGAACTTCGGCTGCTCAGGGGTAATGGATGCGATAACAAATATTCAGCGTCTGCAGTTCAAGCTTGATAAGGTCACCGGCATGCAGGTAGCAAATGTACCGCTTTCAAATTTTTCGTCACTTTCCAGCATCGGCGTTCTTGATGCGGCTAATCTGCTTGCGGCATTCACATCAGGCAAGCTGCCTGTAAGCTTCACGCTTAATGTGCTTGCTAAAAATCCGAATGACGGCACTGGCGGAACAAAACAATCCAGCGCAGTGATAGAAAATCTTGCGTGGAGGCTGTTCATAGATAATAACGAGACTATCACTGGAAATGTCGGCAATATTTCTGTCCCCGGTCTCGGGCAGACAACTAACATACCAATCGGAATGTCATTTGACCTGTTGAAATTCTTCGGTAATAATTACAACGATCTTATCAATTTAGCACTCGCCTTAGGCGGCAGGAACGGCTCAACATCACGAGTGACATTAAAAGTTAAGCCTACAGTCAGCACTGTTATCGGACCCATAACTTACCCGGGCGAATTTGATGTTATCGACAGGGAATTCCGCGGCGGTAATTAAATTTAAGTTAATTGTTATATATATAAAAAAACCCATCCAATCGGATGGGTTTTTAATTTAGTAAGGTTATAAATTATTTAATCAGTATCATTTTTTTTGTTTCGGTAAAATCCCTTGTTTCAATCCGGTAGAAATATATTCCGCTGGGATAGTTCGTCGCATTCAAGTTCACCAAATAAGTACCTGCTTTAATTTCCTCGTTAATCAAAGTCTCAACTACTCTTCCAAGAATATCGTAAACAAAAAGTCTTATCATACCATCTTTGGGTACACCAAAATTAATTGTTGTTACAGGGTTAAAAGGATTAGGATAATTTTGTGATAACGAGAATGTTTTTGGAATTTCACTGGAAACAGGTTCAATTCCTATAATGTTATTTATGGTATAATTAATATTTTGTAACGAAGTGTTTGTTATTGTAATGTTTTGAGTTATTGGTTCAAATCCCATTCTTTGAACAATAAGATTGAAGCTACCTGCGGGTAGTTTTGTAACTGTATATAAACCATCTGAATCCGTAATCCCATAATTTTTGAAGTCATTACCAATTTTCAGATATACAATACAATTACTTATCGGGATTAAACCACTATCACCATGCATAGTTATTTGACCACTGATAGAAAACGGGTTACTTTGATTATTTATCCTTATTACTTTTGGATTAATATCTGTTAGGTCTCCAGTGGCAAATACTTTTTGTGATTCTCTCCAGTCTATACTTGAAAGATAGTAAGTTGGTACGAACTGTAAAAGGTCATCGTTTTGATAATACATGAGATCAAGGGTATCTTCAGGAATATGTGTAAATAAATATTGACCATTAGGTAAAATAATTGTTGAATCAATTGTAAATATTTGGTTAGTTATTTTATCATGATATAAAGCTTTTGCAAAACCACCGCTAACCGGTTGATTGTTATCTGCATATGTTACAATACCTGATATTGAATGTATGCCACCGCTTAAGGGATTTTTTTTAAAATATATCTCTTTATTTCCATCTCTGCTATCAGTCCATACATTGTATATTTTATTAAATGAAGCTGAAATAGAAGTATTTACTGAAATACCGGCAGAATTTGTTAATCTTTGATCTGTACTCCATGTAGAACCATTATTTGTTGAATTGTTGAAATAAATTTCCTCATTCCCGCTTCGCGAATCCGGCCAGCTTAGAAAAACCATATTACCTTTATTGAATATAGATACACTTCCATAAAAAGTAAAACTGAATCCATTGGTTACTTTTGTATCTGTACTCCAGGTTATACCATTATCAGTTGAAAATTTATTATAAACTTCAAATGAACCGGTTCTATGATCAAGCCAAGCAATTTGAATATTTGCACCGTTTACAGATAATGCAGGCATCCATGAATTTGAAGGATTATTCGTTAATCGTACTTCATTTTCCCAAGATGCACCATTATCTGTTGATCTTCTATAATACATTTCTCCTGATTGTCCATTTCGCCTATCTTCCCATATTACATGCACATTGGTTCCGCTTATTGAAATACTTGGATAGTAATTGCCATTTTGAGTATCAGTAAATCTTAAATCATTACTCCATGTAATTCCATTATCGGTTGAGCGTTTATAAAATATGTCTCCGCTATTATCTGTTCTTGTATCTCCCCAGACTACATGAATAAAATTATTATTTGCGCAAACTGAAGGAAAAAGAGAATTGTAGGGATCAAATGTAATTCTTGTATCTGCTCCCCAGTTTAAACCGCAATCAGTAGATTTTTTAAAAAATATTTCAGAGCCATCTCGGGAATCCTCCCAAACGATAATGACATTATTTCTATTTACGCATATTGCGGGTCTGTATATCCCTGTAGAACCAAAAGAAAGTTTTCTATCTGATGACCATGTAAGTCCAAAATCTGATGAGTGTTTGTAATAAAGCATATAATTTCCTAGTCTGTTATCAACCCAAACAACATGCAAATAATTATTCCAAACAGCAATATTTCTACCACATACTTCATTTGTAATTGAAATTGCTGTATCATTTGTCAGTCTTATATCCGGTAGCCATTGAGTTAGTAATGAATTACTATTTGCTAAAATCAAAAAAACAAGAAGTGTAAAGCTGAGCAAGAAATTATTTTTATTCATTATATTATTCTCCAATTGGAATTATATATTTTATTTATTATTATACTCTTTTAGTGTTAATGAATTTAACCAGTAATGGTCAAACAAATCCATCATATACTTCGCAAAAGTTGTTCGTCTTATAATAAGATCTGCATGTGTTTGGTTCGGGATTAATTTATCATCTGTATTGATAAAAACACTTTCCCCGTCAATAATTGTCATATTGGGTATATCATTTATAGATAGACGTATCTCTTCGCCGGTTGCCTCAAATTTTTTACATACTTCAATTAAACCAATATTATCTGCTTCAATTACTTTGCCGTTTGATATTATCTTAAAATCAAGACCTGCCTGGTAAATAGTCCTTATCTTGCCGCCGCGCTTTATAAATTTCCTTGTGAATTCATCAGCCTCATCGCTTACCAAACCTTTGAATCTGTACATTCCGCAGATCTCTTTTTTGGCTGTTAGAAGTAATTCCCTGTACTTTGATACTCTGTGTTTGTTATAACCGCGTATAAGCTCAATGTTTATAAGCTTGTTTTGGTCATTACTGTTAATGGAATAATGCTCTTTTAAATTTGTAAAAGTATCTTTTAGCTTTGTTAATGTTTTATTATGTTCAAGGGTTTGTTGTTTAATTACTTTATCTAATATAATTTCAGGATCTATTATCTGGTATTGCAATATCCTGTCTGTCTCAATTTCGTTGCAATAACCTAGCTTAACAAATGATTTCAGTATATCATAAATAGAGCCTCTCACTATTTTTGCTTCACTTACTATCTCCGAAGCGCTCATTATCCTGCCTGTTGAAAGTACCGCAAAAACTCTGGCTTTATATTCACTAAAGCCTATTTCTTTCAGCTTACTTATTAACTCTTCAAAATTCTTCATAACATATCTTAATTATTGCTGAACCTATTAAGTTCAACAAAGATATATTATGATTTAAGGCTTGTCAAGCATTAAAATTGATTAATTCCGATTAAGTGCATTAAATATATATTATTTTACAAAATAAGGGAATAATTGTAACATGAAGTTCAATTGTTTTTAATTAATGTAAATTATTTTATTCAAAAAATCTATTTTTAATGTTTTAAACTGACCCCAAAAGTCTGTACCCAGTAAACCAACTCTGATGCCAGGACTGAACTTTTCAAATAATGGTGAATCAGAAAAACGGAATTCAATATCTTTGAACTCAGAATCATTCAGGTAAAGCTTATCAACTTTACCTGAATATGTTTTTATTTCATTGCCGTCTGCGCCATGCACGTCTATTGATCCAGCCAGCTTTATATTTTCCGTTTCAGCCAGTGAGAAGGGAAGAAAGCTGAAGGGGGAGCCTGTATCAAGTATAAAGTCAATATTCGTGTTCCCTGCTTTACCATTTACAAAAATATGCCCCTGTGATATGTTAAAAGGAAGCGTCAATTTAATAGCTGAGATTTTTTTGTTATCTCCTAAATATGCTTTGGCTGTTTCGTTTTGTCCCGGCACATTCATTGTAAAACACTCAGCTTTTGAAATTATATCCAGCCCTACAATAGCTTCTATCTTTTTACCCTTTGATGAGTGTAATTCCTCCATCACATTAAATGTGAATTTTCCTAAATTAATATTACCCAGCTCTGTGTTATCAATATCACAGGCATTCAACCCTTTTATATCGCCGCCAAAGCCCATAACAGGCAGCTCAACTGCCTTATTTCCATCGGCTGATACTTCCGTAGCATAAGCCTTGTAAATGCGCACTCCTTCAGGAACTGCATCCTTCATTAAAAACGACTGCGCCGCGCCGAGATCAACTACTGCATCAACTATCCTGTTGTTCAGCTTCAGTTTGGTAAAGTAATAGCCGTCTGAATATTCCAGGTCAAACTCACCTTCAAGCTTCAGCGATCCTTCCTTTACCGTTATCTCTGTTGTTATAGAAAAATCGCCATTACTCATTGGTATCTTACCCTGGAACATATCAATTACAGGTGAATTATTATCTTCGCTTACAGTTTCATAAT
>JAPUEV010000290.1:2470-7393 GCA_027492415.1 Ignavibacteria bacterium | reverse complement strand
GGCATTTTGAGCTTTGGGCAATTGAGTATGAGGGTAAAATGATAGGTGATTTTGAGCTGAAGCAGACCGATAATACACAGGGCAATGAGCTTGAGGTTGTTTATATGATAGATAAACCTTTCTGGGGCAAAGGACTGGTTCCGGAAATATTACAGGAAATAGTAAAGTATGCTGTAACAATGGATATGGCGGTTGTTGCTACGCTTAATCCGGATAACATTAAAACAGTCCGCGCGCTTGAGAAAGCGGGAATTGAAAAAGATGGCTGGATCGGCGAAGGTGAAGAAAAATGCTATAAGGTTTGGCTGAAGATGCCGGTATAAAAAGAATTTATTTTATCACCGGAAACCCTTTTTGGCATGATGAGACCCTTTTAAATTTAATTTGCAGATATTTATGTTTACTTTTGTACAGTAAAAAAGCTGTTTAACTTTTTCAACTTACGGGAGGTACTTATGCTACAGAAGTATGATTTTTCAGGCGGCTCTCTTGCAGAAACAACAGATGAAAACTGCAGGATATGGGTATATGTAAACCCCGATAACGAGGAAAATGAGTTCATAGCGCGTGAGTATAATATTGATAAGCATACGGTGGAATCAGCTACTGACCCTGATGAAATATCACGTATTGAATTTGAGGATGATAACATATTTATTATCTGGAAACGCCCGAAGAATTACCTGAGCTCAGATAACCTTCTCTTTGGCGTTTCTTCAATAGGACTTTTTCTTTTTAAAGAAAGACTTGTTGTTGTGCTGCCTGAGGATGTATCGCTGTTTGACAGGAAACAGCAGACTGCGTTTTCTTCGTTAATGGATATTACCATTAAATTCCTTTATAACTCCATTCGCCATTACCTTGATCATATCAAGGCGATGAAGATAATCTCACGGGAGATACAGATAAAGCTAAACGCATCGATGGAAAATGAATACCTTATACAGATGTTCAATTTAAGCGAGAGCCTTATCTATTACATAAATGCGATAAGCTCAAACCTGACTGTATTGATAAAGCTGCGGAATTACTTCGAGAAGCATCCCGGCAACGAAGAGCGCTCAGAGCAGCTGGAAGACATCATAATAGAGAACAACCAGTGTTTAAAGCAGGCGGAGATCTATTCTTCGGTGCTTTCAGGGCTGATGGATGCGCGCGGGAATATCATTAATAATAATATGAACGTGCTGATAAAGAACCTTACTATAATAAATATTATTTTCCTGCCGCTGAACCTTCTTGCTAGTATAGGTGGAATGAGCGAATACAGCATGATGACAGACGGGATGGACTGGAAGCTTTCCTACGGCCTGTTCATAGGCGCTATGGGTATACTCGGCTGGGTTACGTTGAAGTTCATAAACCGGATAAATGCTGTAAGTCAGTCAACAAAGATAAAGCAGTCACTCTTCAAAAAGATCAAGCATTGGAAACAGTCAACCGGTGCGGCGGGAATTTAGCTGTGGAAAAATATATCATAACACAGTTAATATATTTAAATCCCGGTATGGAAGCTGATTTCCAGGAATATGAAGCCAATGTTTTACCTTTGTTGGCAAATCACAACGGCAGGCTGCGTTACCGGGTAAGACCGGCAAAAGGGAATTTCATTTATCCCATTAATGAAGAACTACCCTACGAGATACATATAGTATCTTTTAAAACAAAAGAAGATTTTTTAAACTATAAAAAAGATCCCAAGAGGTTGAAATTTCTGGATCTTGGGATTAAATCTATTAAAAAAATTAACATGATAGTTGCAGGTGATAAAATTGCAGAATGAAGAATTAAAAAAAGAGATCAGAATACTCGGAATTTCAGGCAGTTTGAAAAATACCTCATCAAACTCCGCATTAACCCGCGCTATTGGCGGTTTAATGCCAAGAAATGTTGAGTATATGGTTTACGGTTCGCTTGGTGAGCTGCCGCACTTTTCACCTGATATAGACGGTGATAATTCACCTGCTGCTGTAAATGATTTCCGCCGGCTGCTTAAAAATGCAGATGGTGTAATTGTGTGCACGCCTGAATATGCTTTTAACTTACCGGGTGTTTTAAAGAATGCGCTGGACTGGACGGTTTCAACGGGTGAGTTTTACGAAAAGCCAACTGCTGTAATAAGCGCTTCACCTCTGCCATCTGGGGGCGATAAGGCACATTACTCCGTAATGATGACTATGACTGCAATGCAGGCAACTGTTACCGATAAGGCAAAGCTAATGATACCAAGTATTAACAAGAAAATGCAGGGTGATGAAATTAAAGATGATGATATGCGGGATAAATTAATTGCAGTAGTAAATGAATTGTTAAGGGTAATTGCAGAAAAGCCGGGATTCAAACTTTAAGGTTTACATAAACTCAACCGTTACAAGCAGCCTCTCATCAAATTCCTTTTTGAATACACTTCTCACAAATTGCAGCTTTCTGGTTTTATGCATCTCGCCGGTTATATCACCGCCTTTGAGGGTAACAAGCTTTGCGCCGGGCTTGATGAGGTCCTTTGACCAAACGCAAAGATCCTGCAGTACAGCAACTGAGCGCGAAACAACGTAATCAAATGAATGGGCAAGACCGCCTTTGGTGCCTTTTAAAAAAGGTGAGTCAGCGTGTGCAAGCTCTTCTGCCCTGCTGCAGATTGCGCGCGCATTGGTTAGCTCCATCCGCTTTATGATATCGCTTACTACTGTAATTTTCTTTTGTATGGAATCAACCATTACCAAGTTCACTTCAGGGTGATGGATTGCTATAATTATACCCGGGAATCCTCCGCCTGTGCCCAGATCAAGGATATTCATACCGGGCGTAAAGCTCATGCCGTTAAAGAAGAGCTTAGAGTCCTCGATGAGATCGAAAACATTTGGTTTTTTGCGTGAGACAAGGTTAATTTTCGAATTCCATTCAATCAGCAGATCGTTGAACTGCTGTTCCTTTACAAGTGTTTGCCAGTTTTCTTGTTGTTCCAAAGGCATAATATTCAGACCACCCCGTCTTGTGCTTCGCACAATCCACCCCTCCTTGCTAAGGAGGGGAGTTTTAGTTATTGTAAAAATGGTGAATTGATGTGATTAAAGAAATGTCAGGGTTTATGGTGTATCGTTTCTTCACATACCCGGACTCATTAATGTGAACAGAAGCGCAAGTACGGCAAATATAATAATATCTGCAGCGCTTAAAAATAATCCAAGTACACCGAATAGTTTTTTTGTGTTCTTTTGAAAGAGGCTGATAATACCGAGCATAAAGCCGCCCGTTAATACAACAACATAAAGTATACCCATACCAATTGAGCTGAATACGGCTTCAATTATAGTATCAGGGTTAAATGACCTTTCCAGGTAATAATTTGTGTAAATAAGAAAAACTAAAAGCCCGGCAACATTCAATATACCTATTACGAAAGATGCTATCCCGGTTTTTGAGTGCGGCAATTAATATCCTTTACTGTTATCCTTTAATATAAATTGAAAGTATCGAAGCATCTGAAGGCGATACTCCCGATATACGCGAAGCCTGGCCAATGCTGCGCGGACGTACTTTATTAAGCTTTTCCCTGCCTTCGGTTGAAAGAGATTTAATTTTATTGAAATCGAATTTCTCCGGTATTTCAATTGATTCCGTACGGTTGAATGCTTCTACCTGCTCAGCCTGTCTGACTATATAGCCTTCATAGCGCATTTCAATTTCAATCTGGTCTGTTATGATTTCGCTTGCTCTTATTTTCTGCATGAGCGGATTTTCCGCAAAGTATGGTATGGCAAGAAAATCTCCAAGCTTAACCTCGTTACGCTTGACGATCTGTGCAAGCTGGTCTGACTGCTTAAGCGGCGATGCGTTCACTGATTCAAGATATTCATTTACATCGCGGGGTTGTATATAATTTGTTTTAAAGAACTCTATCCCCTCTTTTATCAGGTTTTCTTTTTCAAGAGTGTGGTTATAAATATCGTCGGGTATTAAACCGAACTTATGGCCGTATTTCATCAGCCTGCGGTCGGCATTATCCTGCCTTAGAATAAGCCTGTATTCAGCGCATGATGTAAATATCCTGTACGGCTCATCGGGAATTTTATTTATCAGATCATCTATCAGTACGCCTATGTATGCTTCGCTTCGTTTAATGATAAAGGGCTCCTCCCCTTTTATTTTGAGGGCTGCGTTTATGCCTGCTATCAGACCCTGTGCCGCGGCTTCCTCATAGCCTGATGTTCCGTTTATCTGTCCCGCAACATATAAGCCTGGAATAAGCTTTGTTTCCAGGGTTAAGTTTGTTTGATAGGTTGGCAGGAAATCATATTCCACAGCATAACCAGCGCGCATCATTTTTACATTTTCTAAACCGGGGATTGTTTTAAGCGCAGCGTACTGAATATCTTCAGGCAGGCTTGAAGAGAAGCCGTTCATATAAACCACATTGGAATTTATTCCTTCGGGCTCAAGAAATATCTGGTGTCTTTTTTTATCGGCGAAGCGGAAAATTTTATCTTCTATCGAAGGACAGTACCTGGGTCCTGCCCCCGTGATTCTGCCTGTGAACATCGGCGAGTCATCAAATCCGGTGCGTAATATGTTATGTGTTTCATCGTTGGTATAGGTAAGGTAACATGATATCTGAGGAAGCTTTGGAAAATTACCATTGGTGAAAACCGAAAATGGTGATGGCTTATCGTCTCCGGGCTGCTCAGAAGTAACTGAGAAATCGATGGTATCAAGCTGCAGTCTTGGCGGAGTACCAGTTTTAAGTCGAGCCGTTTTAAATCCTTGATTTAACAGATAATTAGAAAGCCCTTTGGCTGATTTTTCACCAAATCTTCCGCCTTCATTTTGCTGGTGACCCATATGCATTATGGCATTGAGAAACGTACCGCTTGTTATAATAACTGCTTTGCAGGAAATGTTATAACCGAGCGAGGTTTTAATTCC
>JAPUEV010000290.1:0-2370 GCA_027492415.1 Ignavibacteria bacterium | reverse complement strand
CGCAGGGACTGGTTCCCCAATCCTGGTGTCCCCTATTTTTATAACATCTCCAGTTTTTCCTGATCTGGTTTACTTTCCAAAATTCACCATTCCGGGAAGCCCACATAATTATCTTTTCGGAGCTTTGTGAGTCATCAGGAAGTTTATCGGCAATTAGAGTTATGATATAGTTTCCGTTGCTAAGTTGCTCGGCTGTAACTGAAATCGAAGGTTGTGGTTCGTTAACGGGATAATTATAATATAGTTTTATTAAATCCCCTGGTGATTTGATATCTTTATTTGATTCAATTTTCTTATTAAAGTCCTTTGGGTCAATTGAAACATTCCCCTCTGAGCACCCGACCAGGAAGAAAATCAATAAGAATAATGTCAAAAATAGGCTATTTTTCAAGATTGTTTCCCGTGAAACATTTTAACCACAGGCTAGAATGCCTGTGCCACTAGTAATATAATTACTTTCCGATGCAGAACTTGGTGAAGATAATATTTAAGATATCAACATTTGCGGTTTTGCCGATGATCTCTGTAATGGAGTCCATAGCAGCTCTAATTTCAAATGAAATCAGCTCGTTACCTCCGCCCCCTTTGATCTGACTTCTGGCATTAACAAGATATTCACAAGATTTCAACAAACAATCCCTGTGTCTTTCATTAGTGATAATAACATCACTTGAGGCATTCTTGTTGATAAGATTTTTCGAAATTTTGATAATTTCCTCTTCCAGTACACCCATATTTTCGCCTGTTTTGGCGGAAACGGATAATCCATGTTTTGAAGCTGACGCGCTCAAATCAAGCTTGTTATACACTTTAATGGTCTTTTCTTCTGAAGAGGCTGAATATTCACTTGGTGAACTGCTTTCATTTGAAATATCTTCAACCTCTAAGATAATGTCTGCTTCATCTATCTTCAGCATTGAGCGGCGTACGCCTTCTTTTTCAATGACATCCTTCGTTTCGCGTATTCCCGCTGTATCAACCAGGTTAAACTGAATGCCTCCCATTACGAGTGGTTCTTCCAGGTAATCACGAGTAGTGCCGGGGATATCGCTTACAATAGCGCGATTTTCATCCAGAAAATAGTTAAAAATGCTGGATTTTCCAACATTGGGTCTGCCAATGATTGCCAAATTGACGCCGTTACGTATAATTTTGCCGCTTTCATAGCTTTGTGTTAAACTTTGGAATTTTGCTATTAGCTTATTTACTTTTTCAAGCAGTACATCCTTTTCAACCAGGTCGATGCCCTCTTCAGAGAAATCGAGCTCAAGCTCAAGCAATGAGCAGTAGTTAATAAGATCCTCGCGCAGCTCTTTTATTTTATTTGAAAACCTTCCGGTCAATTGCCCGAGAGCTAATTTGTTTGCCTGGTCGGTCTTAGCTTTGATAAGATCAGAAACGGCTTCCGCCTGCGCAAGATCCATTTTTCCGTTCAGGTATGCGCGCTTTGAAAATTCACCGGGCTCAGCGTGGTATGCGCCAAGCTTTACAAGCAGATCGCTTACCTTCCGGTAAATATAGCTTCCGCCATGTGTTGAAATTTCAGCAACATCTTCACCTGTATATGAATTGGGTCCTTTGAAAAATGTTACAACTACTTCGTCGATAAATTCCGAACCGTCAAACAAATACCCATGTTGTGTAGTATGTGAGGTGTAGTGGTTGATATTAGCCGGCTGAAAATTCTCGTAAGCCTTTGATAAACAATTAGATATAGCAGAAAACGTGTCTTTTCCGCTCAGTCTGATCACTGTTATGCCTGACTCCCCCACCATTGTAGCGGGTGCAAATATTATTCTGTTATCAAAGCTCATATGAACTGCAAAGATAGGGATTAATGATGAGTGAAAAAATGAATATCATAAAGCATAATGCCAAATGTCAAAGCTCAAATGTCAAAAATTCAAAAATTCAAAAATAGCTCCCCTCCTGTTTTTAGGAGGGGTGGATTTCGCGAAGCGAAAGACGGGGTGGTCTGAAAAATAAAATACGTATGACCCCGATAGGGTCCAAATGATTTTCGTAATCTTTTGGCTATAAATGTTTGACCGCTCTACGGTCATTTAAAATTAAATCCAGTTCATAGAGTTAAAAATTATTTCTTAGTTTGTAATAATTAATAAATTTATTTTAGGGTATGGGAATCAAAATTATTTTAACCGGTTCAACGGGAATGGTTGGCGAAGGTGTGCTGATTGAGTGCCTGGATAACCCGCTTGTTGAAGGCGTGCTGGTTGTTGGAAGAAGATCGTGCAGTATGAGTCACCCCAAGCTAAAGGAGCTCATACACAACGACCTGGCGGCGCTCTCCCCTGTTGCTGATAAGCTTGCCGGTTACGATGCTTGTTTTTTCTGCGCGGGGGTTTCCTC
>JAPUEV010000289.1 GCA_027492415.1 Ignavibacteria bacterium | reverse complement strand
AGTCATAATTAACAGATATCTTAAATGAGGAAAAACGTAAAAATAACATAAAAACGCCGCAATTCTCTGAAATACGGGAGCGGAAATTTAAAGGAGACTTAATAATATGAATAACGTTGCAGATGCATTTATCCCCATAATAGCGATAATTTTCACTTTCGGCATACCGGGAGCACTTATTTTCTGGTACTTATACATAAAACATAAAGAAAGAACCAAATTAATGGATATGGGGCTCTCACCACAGGAAGCAAGAGACTATTTCCGTGAACAGGAAAAGAGACCAAAGAATCCGCTTAATACATTAAAATGGGGTATTCTCTTTACAATGATAGGAATCGGGCTATTCTTTGGGATATTGCTTGATGAAGCCGGTTATAAAGATTCACTCTCAGGTGTAATGGTATTACTTTTCGGCGGACTTGGATTTATAATATATTATTTTGTAGCAAGCTCAAAATTAAAAAAAGATAACCAGTTACAGCAGCAGCAGAGCTCAACTCCTAATCAATAAGGATGAGCATATTATATAAAACACAATAATTAAACCAGGAAATGAAAACTAAAAATATAATATTAACTGCAGTCTTAGGGCTGATATTTATCAGCTTTACAGGCTGCAGCCTGCTGAAAAAAAGGGTAGAGAAAAAAGAAAATGTTAAATATACTCTTAACGGCTCGAACAAAACCTCTATCCACATAGAAAATACCAATGGCAGGATAAATGTATCAAATTCCAATGATACAACAGGAATTATCAGGATTGAAGCTGAATTAATAACCGAAGTAAAAGCAGATGAACAGGATAAACCGATAGATAATATTAAGATCAAAATTGATTCAACAGGCAGCGAGATAAATATTGAAACTGATATTAATAATTCCAACTCCGGACTATTCAGAAAAGGCAGGGAAGGTAAAGTAAATTATGATATAAAGGTCCCTGCGAACATGAAAGTTCATACCGAAAATGTTAATGGAACTATAACCATTACCCGTATAACCAATGATGTTAAGGCAGAAACTGTTAACGGCCAGATAAATGTTTTCAACTGCCAGGGTAAAGTGGATATCGAGGGCGTCAACGGCTCTATTATGTGTAATGTGGATTCGGTTACCGCGGGAATAAACGTAAGCATAATAAACGGAGATGTGAAAATTGGCGGCTTAAAATATGCCAATGCTGATGTAAATGCATCGACTGTTCATGGTAAAGTTAAATTCAAAGATCTGACATTTTCTGACGTGAACTCTGAAAAAAGAACACTATCAGGAGTTTTAGGTAAAGGCGGAGCGCCCATAAGGATTGAAAGCACAAACGGCAGTATTTCACTGGAAGCAAACAAAATACTACCCAAAAAAGAGGATTCGTTTGAGTTTAAGATAGATTTTGATGATGAAGATGAACCTATAAAGATAAAGCCAAAGGATTTCCAGGAAGATTCACAGTTAGAAAAACCTGAGCTTCCAAAAGCGCCGGTAAAAAGTGATTCAGTGAAAAAGTAGCATAAAATCAGCTAACAGTTAATAAATCATAACTTAAAACATTTTTGTTTATATTTAGTGAAAATAGAAAACCGGTGTCAAAAGAGCAGGTGGAATCGTGCATGAATGATCTGGAACTGAATATAATCAAAAAGATCCAGGCTGGTAATATCGATGAGTTCGAAGAGATAGTTAACAGGTATAAGGATAAAGCCATGACACTGGCAATGCGAATACTAAAGAACTCAGAAGATGCCGAAGATGCGCTTCAGGAAGCTTTCATCAAAACTTTCAGGGCAATTGCGGATAAACAGTTTGAAGAAAGAGCCAAGTTTTCAACATATTTTTACAGGATAGTTTATAACACAGCAATAGATTTTTACAAGAAACATAAAGCTAAAACGTTTAACCTGATAAATATTGACAGCACAAGAACAAATGATGATGGGGAAGTGACAGATATTGCAGCTTTTGAGATGAATATTGACAGGGATAAGTATTACATGAGCGGAAATTATGAAACAGACAGAAGTACTCTTGATAACGATATGCAGGATATGGTGAATAAGTACCTCGAGGAAATCCCGGAGAAATATTCAACAATACTCACACTTTTTTACATTAACGATCTTTCACATGATGAAATTGCCGAAACGCTGAAGCTGCCTTTAGGTACTGTAAAGAACCGCATCTTCAGGGCAAAAGATAAGCTGAAGGAAGTATTAATGAAAAAGTATTCAGAAACAGAAATTTTAGAGCTTATATAATAAGCAAAAAACAGGTTTACAATGAGAGATAAAAATAAATACATAGAGGATATCATTGATGCCAAACTGCGTAAAAGCAGTGTAGCTAAGGCATCAGGTGATTTCACATCACACCTCATGAAGAGGATAACAGCGGAAAACAAAGCGCTGATGGAAGAAAGGAAAAGTGACCGTATAGTAAAATACGTTATCGGCTCTTTCAGCTTTCTTATGCTTGCGTTCACTTTCACTCTTGGCATATTATCAAAAACCGCTGCTGTAAATTCAGATGAATCGACAGGGGTAGCATTTGATACAATGCAGCGCTCAAATTCCATACTTGAAACAATGGTTTATTACATACAGTCATTCTTTACCAGTATACTATCGTTCTTCGGGTTATCTCTCAGCTCAGGCTCGGTAACAATAATACTGGTAGTTGTACTTGTTGCAGCGGTTTACCTAATAGGTGAGCGTTTATTCTTAAGAGGAAAGTTCAAACAAAGCATGCAGGCAAAGTAAAATAATTATAAACAAAAAAGCCATTCATTTTAATAAATGGCTTTTTTTATTCCCTCAACTTACAGCTTGATATCCGGGTGGAAACAAAAAAGGCACCCTAAATCTGGATGCCTTTGATCTGCAAACTGTAATTTCTAATTTGTAATCTTACTTAATTTCCCATGTATTGCCTGCAAAAAGCAGCTTTTCAAGATCACCAACGCCAAGCTTTTCTTTTGCGTCAATTATCTGCTGTTCCATCTGGTCTTCATATACAGGTCTTTCAACCTTATACAACACGCCAAACGGCACAGGGAAATCTTTCATGTCAGTGAACTGGGCAATTATCATTGCAAGCTCACGTGATGTTTCATCATGTACTATAACATCATCAATTGTATGCTTGCCGTCTTCAAGAGAGATTACCTCAGGCCTGAAGCCGTTAAGCTTGATGCCAAGTTCTTTCTTTGCGCCAAATACAAGCGGTTTACCATGCTCTATAAATACAGTATGTTCCGGCTTGGTATCTTTTTCTGTGTACATTAAAAAAGCGCCGTCATTGTAAATATTGCAGTTCTGGAATGTTTCAACAAAAGAGGTACCTTTGAACGCATGAGCTTTTGCTATAATATCCTGCATATGCTTTGCATCCCTGTCCATTGTTCTTGCAACAAATGATGCTCCCGCGCCTAGTGCAAGTGTCAACGGATTAAAGGGCTCTTCAAGTGAGCCAAGCGGTGATGATTTAGTTATCTTTCCGTGTTCTGATGTAGGTGAATACTGTCCTTTTGTAAGGCCGTAAATACGGTTATTAAAAAGCATAATAACTGTATTGATATTCCTTCTTAAAAGATGAATAAAATGATTTCCGCCTATACTTAACAGGTCACCATCACCTGAGGCTATCCACACATCAAGATCGGGTCTTGCGAGCTTTAAGCCTGAAGCAACAGCAGTAGCCCTGCCGTGTATTGAATGGAATCCGTATGTGTTCATATAATAGGGGAAACGGCTTGAGCATCCGATACCTGCAACAAACACGGTCTTTTCTTTCGGAATGTTGAACGAAGGCATAACACGCTGAACCTGTGCAAGTATTGAGTAATCACCGCAGCCCGGGCACCATCTCACATCCTGGTCAGAAGCGTAGTCTTTGGCAGTCAGCTTTACCTGGGCTGAACCTTCAACAGTTCCGTTTGTAGTAGTTTCTGTTTCCATATTAATTTTCCGTTAACAATTCAATTACTTTTTTCTCAATTTCGCTGGCTTTAAACGGCAAGCCCTGAACCTTATTAAGGCCTATAGCATCTACAAGATACTCTGCCCTGATAATAGCTCTAAGCTGTCCTAAGTTAAGCTCAGGTATAAGGATCTTTTTAAATCTCTTCAATACATCCCCGAGATTTTTAGGGAATGGATTGATATATTTCATGTGCAGCCTTGAAACTTTATATCCCTTTGCAGCAAGTCTTTCCCTGGCTGATGTTATTGCGCCATAGGTGCTGCCCCATCCGATAATAAGCAATTCACCTTCGGGGTCGCCGTCAACTTCTGCAAGCGGAATATAGTTTTCAATATTTTTTACTTTCTGTGCTCTTAGATTAACCATAAATTCATGGTTAGATGTATCGTAGCTTACATTGCCTGTTATGTGCTGTTTTTCAAGCCCGCCAATACGGTGTTCCATTCCGGGTGTTCCCGGTTTTACCCATGGGCGCGCAAGGAATTCATCACGCATATACGGCTGGTAGCCTTCTTTTTCAGTCCTGAAGTCACCTTCGATAACGGGAAGCTCGCTGGCATGCGGAATTCTCCACGGCTCAGCACCGTTGGCAAGGTAACCGTCTGAAAGGAATATTACCGGTGTCATAAATTTACATGCTAAACGTGCAGCTTCAAACATCATCATAAAGCAATCAGCCGGAGTTGATGCAGCTACTACAGGTACCGGACACTCGCCGTTCCTTCCAAGTATTGCCTGGAATAGATCAGCCTGTTCGGTTTTTGTAGGTAAGCCTGTGCTTGGTCCGCCTCTTTGAATATTAGCAATAACAAGTGGAAGCTCAACCATTACAGCAAGACCAACAGCTTCCTGCTTTAATGCCATTCCGGGTCCGCTGGTGCTTGTAAAAGCAAGTGAACCGCCGAATGCTGCTCCGATTGCTGCGCAAATAGCAGCAATTTCATCTTCAGCCTGGAATGTTTTAACGCCAAAGTTCTTAAATCCTGCAAGGTCGTGTAATATATCGCTGGCAGGTGTAATAGGATAAGAGCCAAGGAATAACGGCAGCCCGCTTCTTAAAGATGCAGCCAGTATTCCAAGGGCTGCGGCGTGGTTACCTGTGATGTTCCTGTAAATACCTTTCGGCAGATTTGCAGGAGCAACTTTATATCTTGTTGTGAATATTTCAGCTGTTTCACCAAAATAAAAACCGGCTTTTAAAGCTTTTATATTTGCCTCTGCAATTACAGGTTTTTTGCTGAACTTGGTTTCAAGCCAGTGCATAGTAATTTCAAGAGGCCTGTCGTACAGCCAGTAAGTAATTCCAAGCGCATAGAAATTCTTGCACCTGTTGGCTTCCTTGGCGGTGAGGCCAAGTTCCTGAACTGCGTTATTGGTTGAGCGTGTTATCGGAACTTTAATTAATTTGTAGCCGGCAAGTGAACCGTCTTCAAGGGGGTTGGTTTTATATCCTGCAAGCTGAAGGTTCTTTTCAATGAAAGCATCTTCATTTGCAATGATAGTGCCGTTCTGTCTTAAGTCTTTTAAATTGACTTTAAGCGCGGCAGGGTTCATAGCAATAAGCACATCGGGCTCATCACCCGGAGAGTAAATATCCTGGCTCGAGAACTGAATCTGAAATCCGCTAACTCCGAATAAAGTACCTGCAGGGGCTCTTATTTCCGCCGGAAAATCGGGGAAAGTGCTTAGGTCGTTGCCAAAAAAAGCTGATGTTTCTGTGAATCTTGATCCGGCGATCTGCATACCGTCACCGGAATCTCCCGCGAACCTGATGGTTGCGCTTTTTAAAACCTCAACGGTTTTTTCCATTATTTGTTTTTTTGCTCCTAAAGAAACGATTGAGCTGTGAATCGCAGCCCGGTTTTTAAAAAGCCGGGCTTTTAATACATTTTATTAAGCTTCGTCTTTTACAACTGAAACGTTAATCTGTGCCATAACGTTTCCTGCAAGCTTTATATCAACGGTTCTTGCGCCTATTTCTTTAATAGGCTCATCCAGCAATATGTTTCTTTTATCTATAGTGTAACCTTTATGAATAAGTGCTTCTGCAATAGTGCCATTGGTTACTGAACCGAAAAGCTTAATTTCATCAGCAGCCTTTGCTTTGATCTCCAGCTGAATGCCTGAGAGCTCGCCTGCTAATTTCTGGGATTCTGCAATAACTTTTTCAAGCTTTTTTGCCTGTTGTTTTTTTATCTCGTCCAGGACTTTCATGTTGCTTGTGTTCGCTTTCATAGCAACACCGTTCGGGATAAGGTAATTCATTGCAAAGCCGTCTTTTACATTAACTACTTCACCGGTTTTACCTAAATTGTCGTGATCTTGTTTTAGTATTATTTTCATTTGGTATATATCAAGAAAAATGCAGGACATATAAAAACATGCCCTGCTTAGTTTATAAATTCTTTAAATAGTCGGAGATGAGGAGTCACCCAGCAGCGCTGTATCCTCGGGGGATAAATGCTTCTCGAATGAATCATCTTCAAATGTTGTAGGCTCATCATGATGCTCAGCGCCCGGACCGGAACCTTTTTTGTTAAGGAACTGGATCCTTCTTGCTTTAATCTCAACAATTGTTTTGCTGTCGCCTTTTTCAGTTTTAAAGGTTCTTGACTGAAGCTCTCCTTCAACAAGGCATGCATTTCCTTTTTTAAGCTTGTCTCTGCAGCTTTCGGCAAGCTTGTTCCATGCAACAATTCCCACATAGCAAACATCTTCCTGCCATTCATCCTTGCTGTCACGGTATCTTCTGTTTGAAGCTACTGAAAAGTTTACAACCGGCGTACCGTTTGTGGTCTGTCTGAATATTGGGTCCTTTGTAAGGTTGCCTGCAATAATTACCGAATTTAGTTCGGGCATCTTTAAATCAGCCATTTGTTCCTCCGATAGTTTCGGGTTTAATGTTAATTGTTGACTTTTCTTGTTTACTCAGTGGTCTTAGCTTCAGCTACTTTATCTGCTTCGGCTGACTGCTGCAATTGCTGAGCTGCAGCTTCTCTTTCCTTCATTATCTGCTCTTTTTTGATGAGATACACGTTACGTTCCTCAAGAGTTTTCTTATCGAAAGTTACCGTTAAAAACCTGAGGATATCATCATCCAGGTGGTATGCTCTTTCAAGCTTGGTAATTACGGATGGATCTGCTGTAAATTCGATGGATACGTAAGAGCCTGTTACCCTTTTCTTTATAGGATAAGCAAGCTTCCTTCTGCCCCATTTTTCTGATTTAATAACTTCTCCCTCATTTTTCTTGAAGAAGTTCACATATTTGTTGACTATTGAATCAACTCTTTCGTCTTCGAAGATCGAGTCAACTATAAAAGTCGTTTCGTAATACTTGTCTGCTTTTTTGCTCATTAAAATATTTTTAGAATTTAGCTACTAATATAGCCTTTTGTCAATTAATTTTCAAGGCACCAAATAGCAT
>JAPUEV010000288.1 GCA_027492415.1 Ignavibacteria bacterium | reverse complement strand
TCAAAAATTCTTTTTATTCCAACGGTCTTGCCTGTGTTCACATCAATATTCACAACAACTGCGCTTATCTTTACATTATCGGTTGCGACATCTGTTTTGTGGGGAGTCTGGTAGTAAAACCTGGCAATCGAAGCTTCTTTATTGCCGCCAATGACGCCGTCAAATGCGCCTGTCATGCCAACATCAGTTATGAATCCCGTGCCATTGGGCAGAATGCGCTCATCGGCCGTCTGTACATGTGTATGCGTGCCAACGACTGCGCTGACCTTGCCATCCATATACCAGCCGAAAGCAATTTTTTCAGCGGTAGCTTCGCCGTGAAAATCAACAAAAATTAAATTTGTTTCCTTCTTAACACGCTCAACTATTTTATTGGTGGTTCTGAAAGGGCAGTTAAGGGTCGATAAGTAAACTCTTCCCATTACATTTATTACACACAGGTTAAACAAACCGCCTTCAATTGATACGGGATAAAGCTGGTAGCCCCGGCCATAAACATCTTCATGATGGTTTGCGGGTCTTAACATGCGGGCATCATCTTTAAGTATGTTAACTGACTGCAGCTTGCTGAAAGTATGGTTGCCGCCTGTCATGCACTGAATGCCTGCTTCGTATGCGCGCTTTACGTCCTTTTCAAGGAAGCCTTTGCCGCCTGAAAGGTTCTCGCCGTTTGCTATTACAAAATGTATGCTGTTCTTTTCAACTATCTTTTTCAGATTGTCTTCAACATACTTCAGGCCGGGCTCGCCTATTATATCGCCTATGAATAAAATATTTAAGTTCAATTAGGAATTACGAATTAAGAATTAGGAATAAAAATCTGGTTATTAGTTGTATAGTGTTATGAAAAATTGCTTATTGTATCAGTAGCTCTCGCCCTTAGAAGGAAACTTTTTATGCTTAACGTCTTTAATATAATTCTTAAATGCGTTCTTTGACTGTTCCGCGATGTTCAGGTATTTCCTCACAAAGCGCGGGTGGAACATCTCCGTCATTCCAAGCATATCATGTGTAACAAGTATCTGTCCGTCACATTGAACACCGGCGCCGATACCGATAGTTGGTATTTTAATTGCAGCAGTCACTTTTTTGGCAAGTGTTGCCGGGATTTTCTCAAGTACAATTCCAAAGCAGCCTGCATCCTGAAGTATCTTTGCGTCTTTCTGTATCTGGCGCGCTTCGTTGGGGTCAGTGCCCCTGGTTACATAAGTACCGAAGATATTTATTGACTGCGGTGTTAAGCCTAAGTGTCCCATTACAGGAATTCCAACCTTTACCAAATGCTTTACAACTTCAGCAATACGCTCACCGCCTTCAAGCTTAACGGCGTCTGCGCCGGTTTCCTTCATAACCCTGCCGCAGTTGCGGACTGATTCTTTTAAGTCAACGTGGTAGCTCATAAATGGCAGGTCAACAACAAGAAGCGCTGTCTTTACAGCTTTTTTGACAATCTTGGCGTGGTATATCATTTCATCAAGCGTAACTGTAAGCGTTGTAGCGTTGCCCTGTATCACATTGCCAAGCGAGTCGCCCACCAGGATAACATCAATACCAGCTTCATCAAGATACCGCGCTGTTAAATAATCATAGGCTGTTAATGCGCTTATTTTCTCGCCGCGCTGTTTCATTGTAACCAGCGTTTTTGTGGTTATCTTCTTGCGCTCTTTTTTTTCTGCTGGTGAAATGTTTACTGGTTTAGTGGTAGCCATTTAAATAATAATTTAATTCAGGGTATAGTTGGTTTTCATTCTCGGTTCAACAAACTCAGCTACCCTGTTTATACTTTTAAAATTCAGCCCGAAGGTATTTTTGAAGCCGTTAAAAACTGCTTCGGCTGCATCTTTATATTCAATTTTTCTGCCTGTAATATCGTTCAGGCAATCAGTTTTTTCTTCAATTTCCTTGATCATCTTAACCCGCTCTTCGCCGGTTATGTTAAGGTAATTCACAATATTCCTGTGATGGCTTCCTATCAAAATAGAACCGTGCTGCAGTACTATATCGCCGAATTTCCTCTGTGCAGAGCCAACCAGCTTTTTGCCTTTGAAGTTCACTTCATTTTTTATTGCGCTGTTAAAGCAAAGGTTATACATGCCTGTCCGGATAAGCTTAAGCAGGTCAGGGGAATCCTTGGTAAATGAAAGCCTGGCAAGCTTTGGATCAAGCAGCTTTAAGCCGTTTACAATTGCGGTTGATATATCCCTGTAAAGCTCATGGATATGCTTTACTGAGCGGAATATTACCGAGTATGTAAGCTCTTCTGAATGCAGAACAGCCCTGCCGCCGGTTGGACGGGTAACAATATCCAGCCCTTCTGCGCGGCATTTATTCACATCAATATATGCTTCCTTTGAAAGTCTTGTCTGATTGTAGCCTAAAGAAATTGCGTAGGGTTTCCATCTGTAAAATCTAAGGAATGCGGTGTCTTCATTTTTGCAGCGCTCAACAAGCCGAATATCCAGATCCATGTTAAATACGCCTGAACGGAAACCGGTATCAATGAATTCCCACTTTTTATTATCAGTCAGAATTACTTTGGGTCCCTCTTTGCCTGCTGAATTATTTCCTGATGATCCCGCGCTCACTTTGTTCAATAAAAGAGATAATGTTCTTAATTTCATCTGTCATTGGGACAGAATCCTTTACTGCTTTTATTGCGTCGCTGATATTATACTCAGGTCCGTAAATAAGATTATATGCATTTTTAATATTGCGCAGCTGCTCATCAGTGAAACCGCGGCGTTTTAAGCCTACAACATTCAGTCCTTTGTAGCCCAGTGGAGAGCCTCCAGCAAGAATATAAGGAGGTACATCCATTGTAACCCTTGCGCTGAATGCTATAAATGAATGTGCGCCAACATGAACAAACTGGTGTATGCCTACCATTCCCCCAACAATAGCCCAGTCATCAATAACAACGTGGCCGCCCATGTTGATGGCATTTGATAGGATTACATTGTTGCCTATAATGGAATCATGCGGAATATGCACATAAGACATTACATAACAGTTACTGCCAACTACGGTTTTGTTGCGCGCTTTTGTACCGCGGCTGATTGTTGCAAACTCGCGTACCACAGTGTTCTCGCCGATTTCAACAGTAGTTTCCTCGCCTGTGAATTTGAGGTCCTGCGGCTCACCGCCTATTATTGCAGAATGAAATACACGAACTCCTTTTGCAAGCGTAGTTCCTTTGTGTATCAGCGCGCTTGAATGTATCTCAGAATTATCGCCAACAGTAACGCCATCTTCAATAATGCTGAAAGGGCCAACAGAAACATTGGTTCCTACCACAGCTTTTGGTGAAATAACAGCTTTATCGCTTATCAAACTCATATGTAAAAACAGGGCTGTTTAGGTTTTAAAATTTTAGTGTTAATATATTTATTGCGGACTTTTTTTATCAGCCCAGGGTTTTATCAATTATTACACTGTCATTTTCAACAGTGGTTTTAGTTATCATTTCCCCGATAAGCCCGATGGAAAAGAACTGTACGCCAACAATTGCGAACAGAATACCCACAAAGAAAAGAGGTCTGCCGCTGATAGGTGTAGCTTCAAAGAATTTTAGTATGGTTAAGTAAAGCAATATGCCCGTACCCGCAAGGAAGCTTAACACACCAAGGAAGCCGAACAGGTGCAGCGGACGCTTTATATATTTTGTTGTGAATAATACTGTGATAAGATCGAACAACCCGTTGAAGAAACGGGATAAGCCGTATTTTGTTTTGCCGTACTTGCGTTCATGGTGTGTTACAACCATTTCTGTTACCCTGAATCCGGAAAGATGCGCAAGCGCGGGAATGTAACGGTGCATTTCTCCGTAAACTTTTACATTTTTAACTACATCTTTAACGTACGCCTTTAAGCCGCAGTTATAATCATGCAGCCTTAACCCAACCATAATGCTGGTAACTTTATTGAAAAGCTTTGAAGTATGCTTTTTTATGAACGGGTCATGACGCACTTTTTTCCAGCCTGAAACCAGGTCATAGCCTTCATTCAGCTTTGCTATCATTGCCGGAATTTCATCCGGGTCATCCTGCAGGTCAGCATCCATTGTGATAATATAATCACCTTTTGCTGCTTTAAATCCTTCCTGCAATGCCGATGATTTACCGTAGTTACGCTTGAACTTAAGACATTTAAAACGGCTGTTCACCCTGTGAATTTCCTGGAGCTTCTGGTATGAGCCGTCATTGGAGCCGTCATCAACAAAGATAACTTCCCAGGTGCATCTTAAGTTATCGAGAACTTTTTTTAGCGCAACAGAAAGCTCAACAAGTGAATCTTCTTCATTGTAAAGCGGGACAACAACACTTACTGTTTTATTGGACAGGTTTAACTGCTGAGACTGGGCATTTTGCCTGTTCTCACGGGGAAGGAAACGCCTTTGATTGCCGTTTTTCCTGAAGTACTTTTTATTTTGCGGTTTTTGTTCCTGCGTAGATTCTTTCTTTTGCTGGTTTACAATTTCCTGCTTATTTGTTTCTGTTACGGTTTCTTCAACCGGGCTTTTGCCGTTCAGGCGCGGTTTCCGCGGGTATTTGTGATACCTGGATTTTCCGTTCTTAGGCCTGTTTACTGTATCTTTTGGTGAATCCGCTGAAGTTATTCCGTTATCTGATGAATTATTTTTTTCGATCCTTTGTTCGCTAACAATTGAGCCATTTCCTGCTTCAAGGGGAGTATGAACTTTACCGATCGCCGTTTTCACGGGCTCTTCTGAATCTGCCACTAAAACCTTTCAAATTTAAGACTTTCATAAAAATATCATACAAAATTAACCATTAATGTTTGCAAAAACAATTGTAAATGGAAAAAAAGCGTGAAAAATGCCATTTTGAGCTATATATTCGTAATTGTTAAAAAGCAAAAAGCTTTAACCACCAATTTCACGAATTTATTGAAATGAAATAAAATTATAAAAAATTTAGAACAAATTTAATGTGATGAAAAGTTATAATTGAGCAGATGTTAAAAAAAAGCCGCTGAGTAATTTGGGTTACATCCAGCGGCAAAGAGGAATTGTGGTGAGTTTGAAGAATTGCATTACACTTCGTTTATTTGATTATCAGTGTCTTGTTTCTTACACTTATTGCAGCTTCATTTTGTTCCCCAAAAAAAATCTGCTTTCTTCACTTTCCACATTGTTGATTAACGTGTTTTTTATTTTGAGCCCGGTTCATCAATATTCGGAGGCGGTCCCTGTTTCGGCGGACCGTTCTTAATGAACTCATCAAATTTATCATTTTGTTCGGCAGTAAGTACTACCCTTATCTTATCGTCAAGCTCTTTGCGGTCAAATGTTGAGCGGTCATGACTGGTTGCATAAGTATACACTATATCATAAACACTTTTCTTTTGTGTATCATTCAGTCCTAATTTATCTGTCAGCATAGTGCTCATATGGTCAGCCATATCTTCGGGTGTGCGCTCCTTCATTTCAGGCGGCGGACCCTTCTTCTTTCCCATCGGGTCATCACCGTTATTATCACCGTGATTGCCTACAGGCGGTTTACCTTTTGGAGCATCACCATCCTGTGAGTATAAATGTGAACCGGCTATCATTGATGCAACAAACATTACAGCAAAAACCAGCAGATTTGTTTTCCTGAAAAACGGTCTTGTAACCATGGCATATTCTCCTTATAAATTTAACAATAGTTTAAAAGCATAAAGCAAAGTGTATTCTGTAGTATCATAACATTGTTTTAACTTTAATGCTGTACAAACATAATACAAGTTATGTAATACCATTTGTATGAATTGTAACAAGATGTAAACGGATTCAGGCAAAAGTAAAAAAGCAAAAGGCAAAAAAAGTAAATTTTATAAGGTAAATAATTAATTGTGGGGTAGTTGTTACATTGCACCTCCTTGCCAATATCGCTATTTTTGTGGCTTACATTGGAATTCTTAAAGGAAATATTCGCGCAGATATATGATGTTAAGTCGCTGGTTATGTGGGCGGGTTACATTGGTTTGGTTGCTATAGTTTTTGCTGAAACCGGGTTGTTAATTGGCTTTTTTCTGCCGGGTGACTCACTTTTAGTTACTGCGGGCTTGTTTGCCGCAACAGGTGAGCTGAATATTTTCTACCTCAATTTACTCCTTATACCAGCCGCAATTTTAGGTAATATGGCAGGTTATTATATTGGCAGAAAGGCGGGTCCCAGGCTGTTTAACAGGGAGCAATCTCTGCTTTTCAGGAAGGATTACATCATAAAAACAAAGGTTTTCTATGAAAAACACGGCGCTTCAACAATGATAATCACCAGGTTCATGCCAATTTTACGGACATTTGCCCCTGTTGTTGGCGGTATCGGGGGAATGGATTATAAGAAATTCACGTTTTATAATATTATTGGCGCGGTTGCATGGATCTTAAGCATGACGCTCATAGGTTTTTATCTTGCAAGGCTTATCCCCGGCGTGGATAAGCATATAGAAAAAGTTATTATCGCAGTTGTATTTATCTCACTTCTCCCCGGTATTATAAAATATCTTAAACATAAGTTCGGCAAAAAAAAATAAACACGTACCATCTGAATTACAGATATTTCTTTTTTTGAAATTTTGTAATATATAATTAAATAATTAAAGCAGCTTATTTATTAACTATCTATTACCAGCTATAGATACAGCTATTTTGGAGTGTAAAATTGGAATTCATAAAAGAAATATTAGCGCAGATATATGATGTAAGATCAATTGTAATGTGGGCAGGTTACCTTGGGCTTGCGGTAATTATATTTACAGAAACTGGATTGCTTGCCGGCTTTTTTCTGCCGGGTGATTCACTGCTTGTAACAGCCGGTTTATTTGCAGCAACTAATGATCCCGTATCCGGCGAGCCATTTTTAAACATTGTTTATTTAAACCTTTCATTGATACCCAGTGCCATATTAGGCGATGCTACGGGTTACTGGATTGGCTCTAAAGCCGGTCCGCGCCTCTTCAAAAAAGAAAAGTCTTTCTTTTTCAGGAAAGATTACCTTATAAAAACCCAGGAGTTTTATGAGAAGCATGGCGGGGTTACAATAATTATTGCGCGGTTCATGCCCATAATAAGAACGTTTGCCCCGACAGTTGCAGGTATAGCTAAAATGAAATATACCAAGTTCGCACAGTTCAATATATTCGGCGGTATCCTGTGGGTATTAAGCATGACACTGCTTGGATTTTACCTGGGCAGGCTTATACCCGGCGTAGAAAAGCATATTGATAAGGTAATAATAATAATAGTATTTTTATCTATCCTTCCCGGTATAATAAAATATCTCAAACATAAATTCGGTAAGAAGAAGTAATTGCTTAACAAAAAACTGTAATTTACATATATAACCAAACCTTTATTTAATTATTTTCAATATTTGATTAATATGTTCTTTTTGTCTTGACACAAAAAGAACCAAAAAAGTCAAGGCTGTTTAAAAATT
>JAPUEV010000287.1 GCA_027492415.1 Ignavibacteria bacterium | reverse complement strand
TTGCTGATAAGCTTGCCGGTTACGATGCTTGTTTTTTCTGCGCGGGGGTTTCCTCAGTGGGGAAAAAAGAAGAAGAGTTTTCGCGGCTCACATATGATCTGACCGTAAGTTTTGCAGAAGTATTTAAGGGTGCAATTCCGGGTAAGTCTTTGACATTTTGTTACGTCTCCGGATATGGCACCGACAGCACCGCATCGGGGAAAACTATGTGGGCGCGGGTTAAGGGCAGAACAGAAAACAAGCTCATAGAAATGTTCCCAGGCAGCGGTTATATGTTCAGGCCGGGAATTATGAAGCCAATTAAAGGACAGAAGCGGATACTGAAGTTTTACTTTGGCTGGCAGGTGACATATCCTATTATGAGATTCCTGATGCCGAAGTTTGCGTGTACTCTGCAGGAGGTCGGACAGGCAATGATAAACTGCGCGATCCATAAGCCCGGGAAACATGTTTTAGAGGTAAGGGATATTGTTCAGATAGCAGAGAGTTGATAACTTAAGCTTCCCGTTCCCAAGCTGGAGCTTGGGAACGAGGAAGTCCGGTTCGGGAGTTTGAGAGCGAGATAAGGTTCGTTATGCCTTCCCCTCCTTAAAAAAGGAGGGGAGCTTTTAGTTATATAAATTAACAGATAAAAATGAAAACAATAATGATATTACCGGCAGCAATGCTGCTTGCAGTTATGCTTGTATTCACTTCCTCCTGCGGGAAGAAGCAGGATACAGGCAATATGCAGAACGGTACAGATACAACAAAAAAAGAAAACAGCAAAAAAGAAGATGTTAACAGGGAAACCGGGACACAAAAAAACGGGCTGGATACTTTCCTGACAGCGGGCTATATGTACTGGGTGCCGCCTGCGATACTTGATGAACACTGGGCTGCTGTGGTTACAGGTGAAATAGTCAATATTGAAAAAAGAAGGATTGGCGCAACGGATCCGAACAAGAATGAGGTATTCGGTATGATAAAAATTGATAACGTACTGTACTCCGAGCCTACCGTAGAAGCGAACATGAAGGACCAGAAGTATATCCGCACAGATGCGCTGAAGGATTTTAAACAGGGCGATAAGGTTATAATATATTTTGTGAAGTATGAAAATAAATATGCCATCAAGCGCGGGAATGTGAAGAAGATAACGGGCGGTGATGATGAGCTTGTGGGTTTATCAAAAAGGTATATTGATAACTCACAGGACTCCACGAAGATACTTACCGATATGAAGGAATATAAATTATGGGGAAAGTATGATGTGGGAACAGCAAGCCGGATGATGCAGGCATATGAAGAAAAACAGAACGCCAAATAACAATCAATTCATGTGTGACCCCGCTGGGGTCATAATATTATTGTAATAATTTTGCCTATAAAGGTGTGACCGCTCTGCGGTCATTGATTTTAAATCACTTGGTTTTATTTGTTTGAATAGTTTTTTTAAAACACCGTAATATATTTATAGCTTAAACGGGTAGCCTTAATTTGGCGGAATTGTTAATAAAACTTAACTAAATATTAACGTACCGGGTGTATTTAAGGGGAAATCGGTGTATTTCTATTAAAAACATTGACAAATCTGCTTTTTTTAATTATTATGCAAAGCGAGTCTGAGATTTTTAATGTTAATAAGTTGTGAATAACTGTTCACAGCCTGTTAAAAATTGTTTAAAACACTCTCCTCCGTAAATATCACATACGTAAAGTTATTAACATTTTTATGTTAACAACACCTCAAAAAGAGGGTTAAGTTAATAATTATCATTCTTTTAATTTTTTGTTTTGATTGTTAATTACTTTTATGACTATTGAGATATTTATATAATTAAAGCATTTATTTTAATCTTAATATTAAACTAACAGGGTTTACTCATTTAAAATAGAAACTTAACAGAAATTGAACGGACACGAATTAAAACAGAACGAAGATACCTACTTAAATCCATCCGGCGATACCGTATTAAATAAAAATGACGAACTTCTTTCGGGCAGCGTTTTATTAACACCTGAACAGTTAACAGATAAAAACCAGCAGGAAGCTTTCAATACATGGACGCGTTTTATGGATATTGTTAAGCTGAATGTATCTGAGCTTAAGCTCAACACATGGTTCAAGCCGATAAAGCCGAAATCGCTGGAAGGCAGCGTTTTAACAATTTCGGTTCCCAGCCAGGATTATTACGAAATGATAATTTCACGGTTCGGCGATATAGTCATTCGTGCAATAAGATCTATTTTAGGCGATACAGCGAAGATCATATATGTAATTGACCCTCGCACAACATTTTCACAGGAGCCTGAGCTTCTTGAGACTCCCCCACATGATAATACAAACACAACAAAAGCAGGTACAGAGCAGAATACTTTTGATCCAAATTTTTACAGGCCAGGCTTAAACCAGCAGCAGCAAAACAATTTTCAGGAAACTGATCCTGCCCTTTCACAGAAATGTTTTCTGAATCCTGAATATACTTTCGAGAATTTTGTTAAAGGAAAGAACAATGAGTTCGCAACGGCTGCGGCAATATCAATTGCAAACAAGCCGGGCGCTCAGTATAATCCTTTAATGCTGTATGGCGGAGTTGGTCTTGGTAAAACACATTTAATGCAGGCAATTGGTAATCATATTAAAGCGGCAAATCCGCAGATGAAGGTTATGTATCTTTCGGGTCCGGATTTTACCACGAATTTTATTCAGAGCATCCGCATGAACAAGGCGCATGAGTTTGAAAGGTTCTATAAATCGCTTGATATGCTGATAGTTGATGATATTCAGTTTTTGGAAGGCAAGGAAAGCACACAGGATTCATTCTTCCAGATATTCAATTCTTTATACCAGCTCAAAAAACAGATAGTTCTTTCATGCGATAAGCCGCCTCACCAGCTTGAAGGCCTTGAAGAGCGCCTTATAACCCGCTTCCAGTGGGGTCTGACGGTGGATATCCAGGCGCCTGACCTTGAAACAAGAATTGCAATTTTAAACAAGAAGTGTGAAAAAGAGGGTTTTGAGGTTCCCTACGAAGTACTTGAGTTCATAGCTCTGAACATAAAAGATAATATCCGTTCACTTGAAGGATGTTTAAAGAGCTTGCTGTTTGATGCTGAGCTCACCCGCTCCCCTATCAACATTGATATGGCAAAGCGCAGTGTTTTAAAGTTTGGCGGTATAAAGAACCGCAAGCAGAATATTGATATCAGCGTGATAATAGCATCGGTATCAAAATATTTTAATATTGATGAATCACTGCTCAGGCTTAAATCAAAACAGCAGGAAATAGTTCACGCACGCCACACGGCAATGTATTTAAGCAAGGAATTGACATCCTCATCACTGCAGACTATTGGCGCGCATTTTGGAGGAAGGAACCATGCAACGGTAATTCACGCCTGCAAATGCATTGAAGAAGTTATTAACAAAGATCACTCGTTCAAAGATAAACTCGAGCAAATCAAGGAGATGTTATTAACATAGAATTGTTGATACATCATAAATTTATATCAAGCTATCCACATTAAACGGATAGCTTTTGTTTTTTATAATATACGCGCATGGAATGTTAACAACCCGGCATGTATTCAACAAAGATGTTAACAATATTCTGCATCATTTGTTTTATTTATATTCTATTTTTAAACATAAACCGTTAAATTTGTACTTATACACAGTACTACTACTACATCTTTTCTTTTTTATATAATAAAGATTAAGTATAGTAGTGTAGCAAATAAATGCTGAACGAAGTGAAGCATCTCATTCGTAATTAAATTATTTTAAGTAATAAAATTAGGATTTATATTTATTTTTAAAATTAACGGGTCTATTGATGAGACCCTTCGTTTCACTCAGGGTTCATGTTAGAAAAACTCACAATAAAAAATTACCTGCTGTTAAAGAACATTGAAATTGATCTTTCAAAGGGATTTAACATAATTACCGGTGAGACCGGTGCGGGTAAATCGATACTTATAAACGCACTTAATTTATTACTGGGCGGCAGGGCTGATTATGCCATTATCAGTAAAAATAAGGATAAGATGATAATTGAAGGAATTGTGAGCATTTCTAAAGATAATAAAGGGATGATTGGTAAAATTCTGAATGAGCATGAAATTGAATCAATTGGTGATAACCTGATAATAAGGCGTGAATTATATACCAAGGCATACAGCAGATGTTTTATTAATGATACACCGGTTGGTACCAATGAGCTTAAGGAAATAGGCGAGGTGATAATTGATATTCACTCGCAGAATGAACACCAGTCTTTATTAAAAAAGGAAGTGCATATTGAGCTGGTTGATTCATACCTGGTAAAAAAAGAAGGTAAGAAATTTGAGGATAAGCTTGAAAGTTATAAACAGGGTTATGAACACCTGTTAATAAAACAGAATGAATTTGATGAGATAAACCAGAAAAAAAGCGAGCTTGATTCAAAACGAAGCTTTATAGATTTTCAGCTGAAGGAAATACTTGAAACGGACCCCTTAGCCGGTGAAGATGACGAGCTTGAAAATGAGCTGAAGACAGGGGAGAATATTGAAAGCATCAGGGAATCACTGACCCTGGCTTATGCAAATCTTTATGATGATGAAGGCAGCGTGCTTGAAAAAATAAAGATCGTTGAAAAAGAGCTGGGCAAAATAGGGGAGTATAACACCGATATCCAGAAAATACTGGGTGATGTAAGCGAATCAACCACTGCGCTAAGGGAAGCAAGCAGGCTGCTGGGCTCATTGCTGGATAACCTGAGCTTTGATCCCGCCCGGGTTGAGGAAATACGCGAGCGTTTATATAAGCTGCAGTTCTTAAAGAAAAAATACGGCGGCTCGATAGAGGAAGTTATAAAGCTGAAAGATAATCTTGAAAAAGATCTGAGCCTTGTGGATAATTTTGATGAGACAATAAATAATTTACAGAAAGAAATTTCTTCATTAAAAACCGAGCTGCTGAAGAAAGCTGGCGAAATATCAAAGGTAAGAAAAGAAAAATCAAAGCAGCTTGAAACCGAAGTTGTTAAGATTTTAAAAGAAGTTGGATTTGAGAATGCGGAGTTTAAGGTTGATATAACGACCCCACCCCTAGCCCCTCCCCGAAGGGGAGGGGAACAAAACTCAGGTAATGTCCTCAATAAAAACGGGTATGATGATGTTGAGTTTATGGTTAAGATAAATAAGGGTGATGAGTTCTCATCTCTGCGAAAAACGGCATCCGGCGGGGAAGTATCCAGAATTATGCTTGCGGTGAAATCAGTGCTTGCAGGCGCTGATAAGGTAGATATCCTGGTGTTTGATGAGATAGATACCGGTATCAGCGGCAGGATAGCGCAGAAAGTCGGCAGGGTGATGAAGGGGCTCTCCGGTTACCGCCAGGTAATAGCAATTACTCATTTAGCACAAATAGCAGCGCTGGCGGATGAACACCTGCTTGTTGAAAAGGAGACGGAGGGTAACTCCACAATTACCAAAATACGCCCACTGGATAAAAACGAAAAAGTTATTGAAGTGGCAAAGCTGTTAAGCGGCGAGAAGGTTACCGATGCAAGCATTAAGAGCGCAAAGGAATTGATGTCTGAATAAGATAAATAGTATTACAAATTCTACTCCTTGATCCCGCCAAGGCGGGACTGCGAAATCACTTCGTGATTTCTTGAAGGAGGGGAGCGTTTTATAATAAAGATAATTTTTCAGAATCAAAACAAACAAACATGAAACATTTACCTTACCTTGAATTATACAATCTTCTAAAACAACATTTTGCTTCAGCAGAAAGGGAAATCAATATCCCCGAGCTGGAAGTAAAAATAACGCGGAATAAATTTCACTCCAAAGGCGCTGCAGTATTACCCGGACTGAATAGCTATAAATGCCGCGAACATAACAAAATTTTTGAGGCTGATAATACTGAACACCTTAACTATGAGAAGGAAGAAAGATCGATACTTGAGATACATGACAGCGATTTTAAATGCAATAAAGAGTTTGATTATATAATTATTGACGAAAACACTGCACGGGAATCAAAAAGCGCGATAATATTATTTCACGGGTTAAACGAAAAGAAATGGGATAAATACCTGCCATGGGCTTACCGCCTGCTTAAGAATACAGGCCGGCCGGTTATATTATTCCCGCTGGCATTCCATATGGACCGTGCGCCTAAAGAATGGTCAATAGCCGCAAACATGAATGCCGCAGCCAAAGAGCGCGCGCATACCGATCTTCTTAACAGTCACACATCGTTTGTGAATGCTGCCATAAGCTCACGGCTTGAGGCAAACCCGCAGCGCTTTTTTTGGTCAGGCTTACAAAGTTACATTGATGTATCTTTTTTTCTGCATGAACTGAAACAGGGTAATATAGCGGGTTTTGCAGCGGATACCGCTGCGGATATTTTCGGCTATTCAATAGGCGCATATTTTTCTGCGATACTGCTTATGGCCGGGTGCGGGGGATTGCTGAACAATTCAAAGCTCTTTGCATTCTGCGGCGGGCCTACTTTAGACAGAATGTACCCGATCTCTAAATATATTATGGACGCAAAGGCAGCATCGGCGGTTTCAGGCTATTATCTTGAGCTTATGAACAATGATTTTAAAGGCAACACCAGGCTGCAGCATTACCTTGGCGCAGAGCATCCCGAGGAGGGCTATTTTAAATCCATGCTGCTTTACCATCACCACAAATCACCGCGCGAAGCAAGGCTGCGTGAAATTTCAGGCAGGATTCATGCCGTTGCCCTAAGACAGGATGATGTGATCCCGCCGGTAGAGGTTATGAACACGCTGCAGGGCGAGATGCGTGATATAAAGATCAATGTTGCGATAGAAGATTTCCCGTACCCGTATTCACACGTAAATCCGTTTTCACTCGCAGAAAAACACTCCCCCGAAACAGATAAAGCATTTATAAAAATTATGGATATGGCAAGTGAGTTTTTAAGGTGAAGTAAAACCATGTGTGACCCCGCTAGAGTCAATGTTTAACAGGTAAAACTGGTTATAAATGTGTGACCGCTCTGCGGTCAACCCATTGGCTTTGTAATTGTTAATTACAGACTCCGTCAGGAGTCTGATGTTTATAGAAATGAAAACGATAAAATAATCCGGCTCCGTAGGAGTCGAATGTAAGAAGGTAAGAAACGTTTAACCGTTTTGCAATCAGCTCATCTCGCCCTTAGTATACTTTACCTCACGGCTCCAAGCGACCACACCCATTTATGCAGGTTGTGCGGGAAGCCCGCATGGCGGACGAACATTAAAATACATTCATCCTTTATTACGTTAATACCGTTTACCTCGCAATAGCGCACGGCTTTTTCGCTAACGGATCCCTGCTGGAACCAAACGTTCTTTATTCCCGCAGAAATAATATCATCTATAACGTGTTCTGTTTCTTCAGGCGGTATAACAAGAATTGCTGCTTCGGGAACTTCCGGCAGCTCGCTTAAAGAACGGTATGCTGTTTTGC
>JAPUEV010000286.1 GCA_027492415.1 Ignavibacteria bacterium | reverse complement strand
GGTCCAAGATACTCTATTATAGCTGACCTTCCCTATGACAGGGCTTATACCACTATGAGTGAGTTTGAAATGTGCGGTAAATGCCGTGCTGAATATACTGACCCGCTAAACCGCAGATTTCACGCGGAGCCTACAGCATGCCCCGATTGCGGGCCGCAGGTTACACTTTATGATCCGCTGAAAAACAAAATATCAGATAAAAATAAAGCTATAAGCGATGCTGTAAAGTTTTTAAAGGATGGTAAGATAATTGCCCTAAAAGGAATCGGCGGCTACCAATTAATATGTGATGCAGGAAGTGATGAAGCAGTTAAAATGCTCAGGCTTCGTAAAAAGAGAAATGAAAAACCATTTGCTTTAATGTTCCCTTCCGTAGAAATGGTGAAAACAGAATGTGATGTTAATGAAAATGAAGAGCAGCTGCTTACATCCGTAGAAGCGCCAATTGTTCTGTTAAAGAAAAAGAAAAATATTAGTTCAGTAATTTCCGTTGAATGCGCCTCAGGCAACCCGTATTTAGGTATCATGCTGCCATATTCACCTCTGCACCATATATTAATGAAAGAATACGGTTTTCCGATAGTTGCAACTAGCGGTAATATTTCAGAAGAGCCAATTTGTATTACCGATGATGATGCCTTTGATAAGCTTGGAACTATTGCGGATTATTTTCTTGGGCATAACCGGAAAATTTTAAGGTATGTGGATGATTCCATAGTTCGCTTTGCAGCAGGAACTGCCGCAATGCTGAGGCGGGCAAGAGGATATGCGCCTTTACCGGTTGTTATGAATGATATTGATGTAACAACACTTGCTGTTGGTGCGCATTTAAAGAATACTATTGCAATAAACAAAGCGGGTAACGTATTTATATCGCAGCATATAGGTGATCTTGAAAATATTGAATCAATAAATGCATTCAAACATGTTATTGCAGATATTGAAAGTTTTTATGAGCTGAAGCCCGAACGTGTAATTTGTGATTTGCACCCTGATTACATATCAACCAAATATGCAGAATCCTTGAACATACCTGTTTACAAAGTTCAGCACCACTATGCTCACGTACTTTCCTGCATGGCAGAAAATGAGCTTGATGGCAGTGACCTGCTTGGCGTATCATGGGATGGCACCGGTTACGGAACTGACGGTACAATTTGGGGCGGTGAGTTCATTATTCCAAACGGATTGGATTTTAAACGCGCAGGATATTTAAAAACATTCCTGCAGCCCGGCGGCGAGCAGGCAATTCATGATGTATGGAAGATCGGTTTTTCTTTGTTATACGATATATACGGTGAAAAAGTATATTCTCTTGATATGGTGCCTTTCACTCAGTATAAGGAAGCAAAGATAATAAGGCAAATGCTGGATAAAGAAGTTAATTCACCGGTTACTTCAAGCATTGGCAGGCTTTTTGACGGGATTTCTGCAATAATAGGCTTTAAAAATAATGCTAATTTTGAAGCACAGGCTGCAATGGATTTGGAATTTGCCACTGATGATGTAAAAACTAATGAGTATTTTGAGTATTCGGTTGATAAGGAAACTGGAGGGTCGCTGATCTTGAACTGGCATGGTATTGTAAAAGGAATTGTTCATGACCTGAAAAAAAATGTTTCCAAAAGTATGATCGCTGCAAAATTTCACAACACACTGACTGAAGCAATTGTTGATATTTCCCGTAAATGCGGATTTAATAAAATTGCTTTAACAGGCGGCTGCTTTCTGAATAATTATCTTCTTGAAAGAACAAAAAGCAGGCTCGTGGAAGAGGGTTTTAAAATCTATACACAGCAAAGGGTTCCGCCGGGTGACGGGGGAATATCACTTGGGCAAATGAAGTATTCAACTTATATTAAATAAAGAAAGAAATTATGTGCTTAGCAGTTCCCGGAAAAATTATGAGTATTGATGATTCAGGCGGCGAGCTTATGAAGATCGGCAAGGTAAGTTTTGGCGGTATCATCAAAGAAGTTAACCTTGCTTATACACCTGAAGCTAAAATAGGTGATTACGTAATAGTTCATGTAGGCTTTGCGTTAAACACTGTAGATGAGGCTGAAGCCGCAAAAGTATTTGAATACCTGAAGGAAATAGACGGGCTTGATGAATTAACAGGTGAAGAAAAACAGCAGCTATGAAATTTATTGATGAATACAGGGATAAGGATGCCTCTTTAAGATACTCTGAGCTGATAAAGGATATCACCACTAAAAAATGGAATATCATGGAAGTCTGCGGAGGGCAAACCCATGCTATTGTTAAATACGGGATCGATGAGCTGCTACCGCCTGAAATACGGCTGATACACGGACCCGGCTGCCCGGTTTGCGTAACCTCGCTTGAGCTGATCGATAAATCAATTGAAATTGCTTCATCAAAAGATGTGATCTTCTGCTCTTTCGGTGATATGCTGCGTGTACCCGGCTCAAAGAAAGACCTGCTGCAGGTTAAAGCCGAGGGCGGCGATGTAAGGATGATGTACTCACCGCTTGATGCAGTAAAAATTGCAAAAGAAAATCCCGGCAAAGAGGTGGTATTTTTTGCTGTCGGATTTGAAACAACCGCACCTGCAAATGCAATGGCTGTTTACCAGGCTAAGGAGCAGGGAATTAATAATTTTTCTATTCTTGTCTCACATGTTCTTGTGCCTCCTGCAATGGAAGCGATATTATCTTCAAAAAATAACCTTGTGCAGGGATTCCTTGCTGCCGGCCATGTATGCGCAGTAATGGGATATAATGAATATTATCCAATAGCTGAAAAATACAAAGTTCCGGTTGTTGTCACAGGTTTTGAACCGTTGGATATACTCCAGGGAATTTATATGGTTGTTAAACAGCTTGAAGAGGGAAGACATGAAGTTGAGAACCAGTATTCACGCGCAGTAAATAAAGAAGGCAACCTGAACGCGCAGAGTATTGTAAGCAAAGTCTTTAAAATTGGAAACAGGAAGTGGCGCGGGATCGGTGAGATACCCAACAGCGGGCTTGTTCTGCAGGATGATTATATTAATTATGACGCGTCGCTGAAATTCGGGCTGGCTGAGCTTGTTGTTGATGAGCCAAAGGAATGTATCAGCGGAATAATTTTACAGGGTTTAAAAACACCACACGAGTGCGAAGCGTTTGGCAAAATATGCACACCCGAGCATCCCCTTGGGGCTACAATGGTCTCAAGCGAAGGTGCATGTGCTGCATATTACAGGTACAGAAAAAAATAACAAAGCAGGTCAAAGGTATACCTTTGACCACTGAATAATATGAAAGAATTTAATCTTCAATGTCCGATACCGATAAATGATTACCCCAAAGTGCTGCTTGCACACGGCGGGGGAGGCAAGCTTATGCATAACCTCATAGAAAAAATGTTCAGTGCTGCATTCAGCAATGATATATTGAAGCAGGATCATGATTCAGCTCAAATTGTGCTAAGCGGAAATAAAATAGCTTTCACCACAGATTCATACGTTGTAAAGCCAATTTTTTTCCCGGGTGGTGATATCGGCTCACTTGCTGTTAATGGTACTGTTAACGATCTTTCAATGAGCGCTGCCATTCCTAATTACCTGAGCCTTGGTCTTATAATTGAAGAAGGCTTTGGGATGAATGAGCTTTGGATGGTTGTGCAGAGTATTGCGGCTTCTGCCAGGGCTGCAGGTGTAAAGATCGCGACCGGTGATACAAAGGTTGTTGATAACGGCAAAGGTGATGGTATTTTCATAAATACCTCAGGTATTGGTGTGATTGAACATAAATTGAATATTTCTCCTAGAAATATTCAGCCGGGCGATGTTATAATTCTGAATGGTGATATCGGCAGGCATGGTATAGCAATTATGGCTGAGCGTGAAGGGCTTGAATTTGAACACAAAATTGTAAGTGACTGTGCTCCATTAAATGAAATTGTACAGAATATAATTAATTCAGGAATTGATGTTCACTGCCTGCGTGACCTCACAAGAGGCGGTCTCTCAAGCACATTGAATGAGCTTGCTGAATCATCAAAGAAAGAAATTATCATTGATGAAACAGCAGTTCCGGTTAACGAAGATGTGCAGGGAGCCTGCGAGATACTTGGCTTTGACCCTATGTATGTTGCAAACGAGGGCAAATTCATAGCAATTGTACCTGCAGGTGATGCTGATAAGTGTTTAGAGATAATGAGCTCACATAAATACGGAAATGGCTCAGCAATTATCGGTAAGATCGGTCATGAGAACGAATCCATAGTAAAGCTTAAAAGCCGCATTGGTACTATGCGGATATTAGATATGCTGAGCGGAGAACAGCTTCCAAGGATATGCTGATCTAACCGAAAATATAAAATAGTAAAACAGATACTATAAAAATAAATACAGGTATAGAGGTTATTCCTGCTGTTTTAAAGAAGAGCCGAAGATGATCGTCGTGAATTTCTGATTCATTATTAAAAAAGAAAAGATAATATCCCTGCAAAGCAAGAATCAATGAAAGTATATTTACTGTTACAAAATATGTCACCTGCGATGTCCCGGTATACGCGCCGGATATCATCATGGGATCAGTGCCTTCTACCCTGTTAACAAAAAATACCAGGAACGATATAAAGAACAATATTACAGCTTCGGAAAATAATATAACTGATAAAATTTTCATCCATTTGGATACAGGCCATTTTTCATGCGCTGTTTCATCCAGGATACCGTGACTGAATAAATGTGTTTTCATAACTAAAAAAGTGATATTACAAAAATAATATCACTTTTCTGATTTTAAAAACCTAATATAAAGTACAATTTACAATGAAACCGGTGCAGTTTGTATTGCCCATAGTTTTTTACCTGTCTCTGTATCAAAAGCCATCACTCCATCGCCTTTAAGCTTTAAAATTACAATATTACCAAGCCTTTGTACCGTAATTTTATCCTTTGTAGAAGATAAGCTTTGTGATGAATTCTGTATTTCATCAATTTTCATATAGTCAAAAAGCTCACTTTGCTGCACACTCCATTTTTCTTTTCCTGTCTTTGCGTCAATACAGGTAAAGATCCTGTTCGCTTTTTTCCCTGCTTCATCAAGAGAAATTACAAAAGCATAATCTTCATCCTGTGCATATAAAATTCCCTCAATATAATTCTTATCGGATACTTTTTCTGAGGTACCGTTATAATTTTTAAGCATGTTTTCTCTTCCGGCATATTCCATCATTGTTGAGTAATGCGTAAGAATATGCTTTTTGGGTACTGTAACCCTGAAAAGCTGCCGCCTTGAATCATTTGAAAGGTTTGCCATAGCATATATTGTGCCTTCACCTTCTGCGGTGCTTTCCAGCAGCTTGCCAAGCTCCCTGTCATTTTCAAAGATCTTTCCGTAATCAACACTGAAAAGAATATTTTTCCTGCCGTCTTTTGTTTCAAATGTTGCATACCGGTCTTTTTCCCTGTAGTTAAGCCCGGTAATACCGCTATTGAGCTCGGGGAATTGAGCTGTAAACTCTTTAGTTTCTGTCAAAAGCTCTCCTGTTTGTGCATCATAAATATTTACACCCGCAGGCGTTTCGTGGTAGGACCCTGTGAACTGGTAAACTTTATTATCCTTTAACGCGATCTCAGTTGATGTAATTACATCCGGGTAATTATATTCAGTATTCTTTATGATATTATTTGTTTGCGGGTCGTAAACATATACTATGGTCTTGCAGTCAATACAAGCTGAGCCTGTTGAGTAATATCCCGGACGTTTCTGGGTTTCTATGTAAGATTTAGAGCCATCGGTAAGCATAAATAGCTTTGGGGTCGATCCTGTTACGGGAATAAGTATTGCATCAATAAATTCACCTTTAAACCTGTCATCAACATTCCTTTTTCCGTTGAACCGGTCAGAATTTTTCATATTCTTGAATGTATCTGAAAAGTTTTCTACAGTATCATTAACCTTATTATATATACTGTAGATAACATAAGTTATACCTCCTCCAATGATCAGTATAATCAGAAAACCAATTATAAAGCATCCTGATCTTGATTTTTTTCTTCCGTAAACCTGCTGCGGCATGCCGCTTACATTTATTTGTCCGTGTTGAGGCTCCATATACTTATAATTTAATTATTATAAATATATAAATAATAACGCACATTTATGAGGGATTGAAGTGTTTAAATACAGGAAAAATATTTACGATTGTTTGATATTTAAAATAAGGACTAAAATAAGCTTATTTGCTTAATTTAATATTATAGGCATTAAACATGTTTTGAGAAGTATTTATATTACCGGATGAATCAACAATAACCCCATCATAATAACTGCCCGGTGAAAGTAATTTGCTTCCATTTATAAAAAATAATTTTGAAAGAATCACGGCTTCTTCTGTGGTTAATGCAATTGAGGTTGCGCTTTGGGAAGTGTTTGAAGGATATCCTGTTTTTGGATCAAAAATGTGATGATAGCGCTTGCCGTTAATTATTGCAAAACGCTCATAATCTCCGCTTGTGCCAACTGCCATATTACTTATTTCAAATGCGCCTAAAACTTCATTTTCTTCCCGGGGATCTTTAATGCCTACACTCCATTTTTGTGAATGCCGGTAGTCCTTGAAACCGCTTACATACATATCACCTCCGCCATTAACAATAAAATTCTCTATTCCTTTTTCTTTCATTATCATAGCGGCTCTATCAACCGCGTAGCCTTTTGCGATGCCGCCAAGATCAATCATCATTCCTTTTAAAGTGAGGTAAACGGTTGTATCCCCGGGATCCAGCTTTATTTTTTCGTAACCCAACAGGTTTAACAATGAATCAATAGTACTTTTCCCGGGAACTTCAGTTACAGGCTTATCTCCGTTAAATCCCCATTTTTCAGTAATAGGCCCTATTGTGATATCAAACACACCATCATATTTTTTTGAGTATTCAATTGAACGCTCAATTATTGAGTATGTTTCATAGCTAACCTTTACAGGAGATATTCCGGCATTTGAGTTTATCCTGTAAATTTCGCTTGTATCGATCTGCATGCTCATTACACCCTGTATGCGTTCTACTTCACGTATTGCGTAATATATTGCTTTCTTCATAGGGTCAATGGATGTATTTACAGCGGTAATTTGAAACTCTGTACCCATAAGATACTTGGTTGCGCTGAATTCATACAGGTTGCTATCCTGTGAATAGGAGAAATGAATTGAAAAAATGAAGAACGATGCAAAAATAAATTTTGCGAAAGTTAAGTCTTTCGATTTTGGAATGATAAAATAATTGTGCTTATTCTGCAATGATGTGAATTTCGTTTGGTATGCAGACGATACTTTCATTTGCAAGCGATATACTTCCAGAGTTTACGCAGTTCTTATGAGTACATCCTGCACGTACTACACGTGCTTTGCCTGAATTTATGTTTAATGACAGTTCGCTCTTTGTTCCGTTAATGATAAGGTTTACATTGCTTTCACCTGAGCTGATTTTCTGAATCATTTTCTGTTTATGGAAAACCAGGAAGTTCTTTGCTGCTGCACCGGTGTTAT
>JAPUEV010000285.1 GCA_027492415.1 Ignavibacteria bacterium | reverse complement strand
GCATCAGAATTATCCTAATCCGTTTAATCCGGTTACTAAAATAAAGTTCAATTTACCGAAAGAAGGATATGTAACTCTTGGAATTTATGATTCCAAAGGTTCGCTTGTGGATATGATTGTATCAGGACAATTTAATCCAGGTGAGTATGAAACAGAAATTAATGCATCGGATCTTCCAAGCGGAGTTTATTTTTATAAGCTTATTGCCAATGAATTTTCTGATACTAAAAAGCTGGTAGTAATAAAATAGAATAATAAAAAAATTTATCTTTCAGCCTGTCACGAGTTCACGTGACAGGCTGTTTTTTTATAATAAGTTATTTTAGTTTGATAGTTTATTGATTATATTGAAATTATACTATTTACATATGAGAAAAATTCCTGGTTTTATATTAATTTTGCTGATATTTTTCTGTTTTAATACTTTCACACAACCGGTTGTGAGATTTGCCGCAATAGGTGATTATGGCAGATGGTATACGGAAGGAGAAGTACTAGTATCTCAAATGATACATGGATGGAATCCTGATTTTATTATTACTCTTGGTGATAATAATTATGAGTACGGGGCTGATTCAACAATTGATTCAAACATTGGGCAGTTTTATCATGACTATATTTATCCTTATAACGGAAATTTCGGCAACCAGTCAGCTGTAAACAGGTTTTTTCCCTGTCTTGGTAACCATGACTGGATGACTGATTCAGCACATGCGTATTTTAATTTCTTTTCCCTGCCAGGCAATGAAAGATATTACGATTATATAAAAGGAAACTGCCATTTTTTTGTACTTGATAGCGACCCCAATGAGCCTGACGGTATCAACGTTAATTCAATACAGGCATTATGGCTTAAGAATAAACTGGCGCTTTCCAATTCACGTTTTAAGATCGTTTACTTCCACCATCCTCCTTTTTCTTCAGGGCAGCATGGTAATAATATTGATATGCAGTGGAAATTTAAAGAGTGGGGTGCTACGGTTGTTCTTTGCGGACATGAACATAATTATGAAAGACTGGTTGGTAATGACGGAATGACCTATTTTGTGAACGGACTGGGAGGAAAAGATTGGCGCGATTTTGCAGTTATAGTTCCCGAAAGCCGTTACCGTTTCACAGCAAATTACGGGGCAATGCTTGTTACCTCCTATAATGACAGTATAAATTTTAAATTCATTGCATATCCTGACTCTGTAAAAGATGATACAACCTTTATACTCCCGCCGATAGGAATAAGCACTATTAATGAAATTGCTTCTGAATTTAAGCTGGAACAAAATTATCCCAATCCATTTAACCCGTTAACAACTATTAATTTTTCCATTTTTAAAGATGGACTTACAGTATTTGATATAGTGGATATTTCAGGAAAAATTGTAAGCGAACCGGTTCATAATTTTTTGAAGGCAGGAAATTACAGCTTCAAGTGGGATGCATCGCAATTTCCAAGCGGTATATATTTTTACAGACTTAGATCAGGTAATTTTTATGAATCCCGGAAAATGATATTGCTTAAATAAACTGTTATTAAGCCATAAATTTATTCATAAAGGATTCGGAAAAATTATATTATATTCCTTTATCCAAAAAACTAAAATTTCACAAATGAAAAAATCTACAATTCTCAGATCAAGGATTGTAAACCTTTTGCTGCTATTTTTTATTATTATTTCCGGAATTTTGCTGTTCCAGGCACAAATTCCGGGTCAAAAATTTGATGATAATAATCCAAATATAGAGCAGCCAACCAGGGAATCCTATTCTCACTTCAATCCTAATTTAAATCAACAGCCCAACACAGTCACCATAAACGATTTTGATAATTTTGATATTGGCGTTGATTTTTACGAGCAGTATGGTTCATCAAACCCAAATAATCCTCTCTGGCTTTTCTTTGGTGTAAATGCAAGTCCGCAGAATGCCAAAGGCTCTACAAACGGAGGTTTGAACTGGTATACAATAAACCCTTCATATCCAGGGGGTACATGCTGTGACCCGTGGGCTGCGCATACAGGAAGCGGTGTACTTATTTATGCTTCCGGTGTTAACGGGCAGTATGTTTACCGCTCAACCAATAACGGGCAGAACTGGAGCGCTCCGATACTTTCTGTCAGCGGGAATGACAGGAACCATGTTTCAGCTGAATATACAGGTACCGGGCCATATGCTAATTATGTGTATGCAGCAATGACTCCGGGTAATTTTGGAAGAAGTACCGATGCCGGCTTAACATGGTCAACTACTTTCAGCCCAAGTAATGCATTGCCGGGCTGCTATATTGCAGTCGGTCCAAACGGCACTACTAACGGCGGCTGCGTTATGTATGTAACCAATACCGGAAGTGATCAGGCAAGAGTATATAATTTTTACCGTTCAACCAACGGCGGCGCAAATTTTACATTAATGTCATCCCCGCAATTTGCCAACCAGGTTGGTTTTTACAATTCAGCAGGCAGGCATACAATAAATAATGCAAGAACAGCTCCTCATCCAAAGATAGCAATGGATAACAGCGATGGTCCCAACAAGGGCAGGCTATATCTTGTGTATGCTTCCAACGATCCGCCGGGTAACGGCAATAAACCGGATATCTGGCTACGATACTCCACTGACCAGGGTGCTACATGGAGTACTGCTGTGAGGGTGAATGATAATGCAAACCCAACCTTAAGCGACCAGTGGTTTCCTGAGATATGGTGTGAAAAAACCACGGGAAAGCTTTATATACACTGGTATGATGACAGGGCAAACCCCTCTAATTTTACAACAGATATTTATGCAACTTATACAACAGATGGCGGACAGACTTTTGCAGTGAACCAAAGGCTGACAAATCTATCATTTATTTTTCCAAGCCCGTCATGCTCTCCAAATTCAAACTGTTACCGGGGGGATTATACAACCATGACAGCTAACAATCCAAAAGTTGGTTTCAGTGTATGGAGTGACCACAGAAATAATACTGCGCTGAATATGGGCTCGTATTTCCCTGATTTTGCAATGAGGGTTCAGCCTAATGCATTTGGTATGAACGGAATAAATGACAGTACGTTCGTTTATGTTAGTGTACCGGCAGTAAAGCTGTATAATGATTCTGCATTGTTTTCGGCATCGGTTACAAATCCGCCTGGTACAGGCAGCATTACCCTAACATTGCTTAATAAAACAACTAATACACCGCAAGCTTTACTGACATCATATCCTGATTCCCTAAGATTGAGGATTAAAACAACAGGCGGTGTGCCAAACGGAAATTATAATATCAGGATACAGGGTAACGGGCCTAATGGTACCCCTGTTCATGAAAGGTTTGTAAATGTTAATGTTGGTTTTGTTGGTATTAACGGAAACAATACAGGTATACCTGAAAAATATTCTTTAATGCAGAATTATCCTAATCCTTTTAATCCAACGACCGATATAAACTTCCAGCTTCCGCAGGGCGGACTAGTTAGCTTAAAGGTTTATGATGTAAACGGAAAACTTGTAGAAGAGCTCATAAATAAAAATTTATCTGCAGGGTATCATAATATAAAATGGGATGCTTCAAAATATACGTCAGGGATTTATTTTTATAAATTAACTGTCGGTGAGTTTACAAGTGTAAAGAAAATGATTCTTGTTAAGTAATACATAATAATATAAATTCACCAAAATTAAGCCTTTCTCTGTGCAAACAGGGGAAGGCTTTTTTGTATATGAAAATCTAAATAGATTTAATCTAAAAACATCTATATTATTGAATATCTAAACTGCAATAAAATGAAAGTATATTTATTGTTTTTCTTATTATTAGTTTCTCAATTTTCATTTTCACAAAATTGGATAACAACGGGCGGTAATCTGCAGCGGAACGGCTTAAGCAAGATAACAGGTCCAAACAGTATAGCATCGCCTTACTGGAGTGTAAACAGCCCAACTTCAACTGCATGGGGAAATTCCATTTATACCTATGGTGATAAGTTTGTTACATCAAGGATAGTCCTTTCTCCATACACCGGTAAAATTGAACTAAGGAACATCAATACAGGTGCACTTATTTGGGAAAAGATGATAAATTCATCTTCAAGAATGTACGCTGTTGGATTCACAGAAGACGCGGTATATGCTCATGATTATTTTACAGGTATACTTTATGCTCTGAATATTTCAGACGGTTCTGTGAAATGGCAGATCGCATCAGATATGTTCCCCGGGAATACAGGTTTATTGTTTGCCTGTGACGGTGACCCAATAGATAAAGGGAGAAGAATAAATAAAAATACAGGCGCTGCAAGATGGACGAATAACTATATAATTCCGGTTGGACCCGACGGAGGATACTGCATTTACGGAAATACATATTATCACTGGACGGGCTCTGTAGTAACACCAAAAACTTTAATTGCAATTGATCTAACAACCGGTGCTACTAAATATACATCAGCTTCTTTGCCCGGGGATGGTGACCAGGAAAATGATCTTTGTATCGGACCCGATGGAACAATTTATATATGCAGAGATGGCGGCTCATTGTATGCATTTAAAGATAACGGAACAGCCTTTGTTCAGCAATGGGTGCATACGCCCGGTTATGTTGTTAAAGGTGTAGGTAAAGATGGCTCTTTATATGCAAGTAATATCAATGACCCTTCCCAGTTTGCAAACAGTAATATATACAGGCTTGACCCCGCAAACGGAAATATTCTTGACTCTGCGCAAACAAGAACACCTCTTGCATATATGTCCGCAGGAGCTGACTCAACAATTATTGTTTGCACCGCAGAAACAGGTAACGGCAGGTATGTAGCTTTCAGCCCGAACCTTCAAACAGTAAAATGGACCCTTAATGTACCTTATAACTATTACAGCGGATCTAATTTATCACAAAACGGTATATTTATTGCTGCCGGCAGCGGCACTGAAATTAAAGCATATAAAACCAACTATTCTATAAAGCCAGTTGCTGATTTTAAAGCAAGCAAAAATCTAGTATTAGTTTCTGAATCAATATCATTTTCAGATCAGTCTTCATTTTCACCAACATCATGGTCCTGGCAGCTTCCCGGCTCTAATACTCCTGTATCTAACCTGCAGAATCCTGTGAATATTTCATACATCAGTCCGGGAGTTTATCCTGTAACGCTTATTGCAACAAATTCTTTTGGGTCTGATACTCTTATCAGAAGCTGTTATATTACAGTTCAAAATGAAACAGGTATCACAAATACAGGAAATGAAATTCCGGGTGAGTTTTATTTAAGCCAGAATTATCCAAATCCTTTTAACCCTGTAACTAAAATTAAGTTCAGTATTCCAGGTAACGCAGATTCAAAGGTAACTTCTCTTAAAATATCCGACATAACCGGTAAAGATATTGAAATCCTTGTAAATGAAGTGCTGCCTACTGGAGTATATGAGGCAGACTGGGATGGATCGAATTATTCCAGCGGTATTTATTTTTACACAATTCAAAACGGTTCATTTAAAGAAACAAAAAAAATGCTGATGATCAAGTAGCGTGGTTGTTTGTTCAGAAAAAACGAATTATCGGGATTAAATAAAATAAGTTATGAAAAAATTATTATTGTTTTTATTATTTCCAGTTATTTCATATTCACAGGTATGGTGTGTTCAAACACCCTTCAGCCCTGCTCAGTCTTTACAGTTTGTAAGGTTTGTTGATGCAAATACAGGCTTTACTTCCGCACCGCTATACAACGGCTCTAATTTTAATATACATAAAACAACCAACGGCGGGGTGAACTGGAGCGACCAGAACTCCGGTTTTACATCTATGAGATGGATGGCTATCTGGCCGGTAACTGCTGATACTGTTTTTATGAGCGGTAATAACGGCAGGATTATAAGAACCGTTAACGGAGGCACTAACTGGATTCTTTTAAATACAAATGATACAGTTACACAGTACTGGGGTCTGCAGTTCGTAAATTCTTTTACAGGTTATGCAGCAGGAAGCAACGGGAAGGTAATCAAAACTACTGATAGAGGAACAACATGGTTCACCTTATCTTCAAATGTAAGTGCTGCACTTTCCTGTATCCATTTCAGGAATGAGAATACAGGCTATATATCAGGCTCCGCAACAATTCTGAAAACAACCAATGCAGGGCAGAGCTGGGTTACATTAAGCGCACCGTATGTGAACTTTGAAAATATCAGGGATATCAGCTTTACTGATGATAATAATGGTATTGCTGTAAGCGATGCAGGAAGAGTATTGAAAACTACCAATGCGGGTGTTAACTGGGAGCTTATCACAAGCGGTACAGGTGAGTCATTATTCGGGATATATTTTACTGATGCAAATACAGCTTATGCCTGCGGTAATAACGGTGCTATTATAAGAACTACAAATGGCGGGTCAAACTGGTCAAACCAGACAAGTCCGTTAACAGAAATATTGACAGATATCTGGTTTACAACTGCAGCAACGGGTTTTATTTCAACCTGGTCAGGTAAGATACTTAAAACCACAAATGGAGGTGTAACATTCATTTCACAAACAGGTACAGAGATTCCTGAAAATTTCCAGCTTGAGCAGAATTACCCGAATCCTTTCAATCCCGTTACAAAATTCAGATTCAGTATTCCCAATACCTCTGATGTTATGCTTAAAATATTTGATGTTTCTGGCAGGGAAGTAACTACTCTTTTAAACAAAACCGTGCAGCCCGGTAAATACGAAATTGACTGGGATGCTTCTGCTTACTCAAGCGGAGTGTATTTTTACAAGATTTTTACCCAGGAATATTCAGCCGCAAAAACCATGATAATGATAAAATAAATTATTATTTTTGAGTAAATTAACAATTCATAAACCTTGGATCCCAAACTATGAAAAAAATTACAATTTACCTTTTTTTGTTTTTATTTGTTAATGTTTCAATTACATTTTCAGATATTCCTTCAAACTATTATCCCTCGCTTCCGTTGGCATCAGTTTCTACTTATTTTCTGCAAACCAATAATTTGAACGTAGCTATCAGTAATGACGGAATTTTAAGCTATGACAGGTATACGTTTACAAGCGGTACAGCAGGTTTTATTTGGCCGGTTGCAGCGGCTCAAAGATTGACCATGGATTATGCAGCGGGTTTATGGGTTGGCGCAAAAGTTGGTACTTCACGGGAGTTAAGACTGGCAGCGGCCTTGTATAGTTCTCATTACTCACCCGGAAATATTCCGGTAATAGGGAGTGTTCCAGGCTCTAATGTGTGCGGCGACCCTCAGTTTAAACCATATATAGTTAATCTGGTTGATCCCTCATATGTAAATGGAGGTACTATCCAGAAAAATGCAGGTGGAAGAATTTATCAAATAACTTACGATTCCTGGGCCAGCTGGCCGGTTAACCTTGGTGCGCCTTATGTTGAAGTGAACGGAATTGCGGGCTACCAGCCCTCTTTTAACGGGGATAGACCGGGTATCTGGAATACAACTGCAAGACCGGATGAAATTGTTTTTTCCGTTTATATGGATTACAAAAACTGTACAAACAATGTTCATGCTACTGAGTTAAGCCTTCCCGGCGG
>JAPUEV010000284.1:3065-7550 GCA_027492415.1 Ignavibacteria bacterium | reverse complement strand
TTATTACTGATCCTTTTGTAACTGAGGGATATATAAGCGATATAGAATTTGTTAACACATCAACAGGCTATGCAGTTGCGGGCTACAGCGGCGGCGATATACTTAAGACAACAGACCACGGTAATACATGGGTATCACAGATAACATCTTACACACTGCCTATCTACGGGATATCTTTCAGGAACGCAGAAACAGGGTACCTTGCCGGAAGCTTAACTATCTACAAAACTGTTAACGGCGGCACAAACTGGCAGACACTTTACACCAGCACAACCAATGAGATATTTACTGACGTATTTTTTACAAATGATAATACAGGCTTTGTTGTTGGAAGCTATGGCAGGCAGCTTAAAACAACCAATGCCGGCGCTAACTGGGTTGCTACAACAATTTCAAGCTCAGGCTCAATACTAAGCTCGCTTTTTTTTGTGACTGATAACACAGGCTATGCCGTTGGTGATAACAATGCGGCAGTTAAGACTACTGACGCAGGAGCTACGTGGCAGGCTATGAATGTTGCTGTTCCGTTTGAAACTTTGAACGATGTATTTTTTACTGATATGAGCAACGGTTACATTGCATCAAACAGCCATATTTACAGAACTACGAACGGCGGCATTAACTGGTTTGCTTTAAGTACACCTGCAGGCGGTTATGCAGATGTTCAGTTCAGGGGCAGCTTTGGCTATGCAATTGGCGGCAGCGGCAAGATAATAAAATCAACAGATGCAGGCGTAAGCTGGATAGTGCAGCCGACAGTTACAGAAAACGGACTTGCTGCTTTATACTTTAACACAGATAATTTTATTTATGCGGGCGGTTTGCTTGGCACAATGCTTAGAACAATACCGGCAGAGATGCAGCTTACTCCGGTTACAGGTAACAACAATACAGCTCCTGAAACATACATGCTTTCACAGAACTATCCTAACCCGTTTAACCCGGTGACAAACATTAAGTTTGCCATCACAAAGGGCGGGATTGTGAACCTTACTGTTTATGATGTTAACGGCAGGAAGGTTGAAGAACTGGTAAACAGCTCATACAGTACCGGAAGCTATGAAATACAATGGAATGCTTCGAAGTATTCCAGCGGAATATACTTTTATACAATAAGTTCAAATGAGTTCAGGGAAACAAAAAGAATGGTTTTAGTAAAGTAATATTAACACTTTAGGGCTTCTTTATGATAAATAGAGAAGCCCTTTTTATATCGATTAATATAGATTTATGCTTTAAGGCTACTATAATAACAGATATTTGAAGTACCGGAAGGAAGATAATATATTATAGTAACAAAGGGTTTTACTATATAATAATACAGTTGACTAAAGAAATTAAACGTTTAATAAACAGTAAATTACGGGTCAGAAAAAACCTTAATTTAAGACTTGACAAACCAAACAATTAATATTATAATTGCCGTAGTTAAATAGACGGCAATAATTCAATGAAAGAAATAGTACAAAATCTGGAGGCTTTAGGGTTCACAAACTACGAGAGCCGTGTATTCTGCGTACTGTTCGAAGGTAACCTTTTAACAGCAAGTGAGATAGCCAAGAAGGCTGAAATAGCCCGTTCATCGGCATATGATATTTTAAAGTCATTTACTGAAAAAGGTATCTGCAATGAAATTCAGACAAGCAGTGTAGCCAAGTATGAGATAATAGATCCGAAGGTAGTACAGGATAAGATAGAGAAAGAGATCCACGACACTTACATGAACAAAACCACCAAGTTAAAGGATTCTTTTGATAAGCTTACACCGATCTTCAAAGCTAAGGAGCTTGAGGGGGAAAAGGTTGATGTTGAGCTTATCAAGGGATTCAATAAGCACCGTTCGGCAAAGTTCATGCAGCTTTGGGAAGCATCAACAAAGGAGCTGCTGCTTATGAACAAGCTTGAGGTTATGGCAGATAATGCGATAGACGAGTTTACTGCAAACTTTTTAAAGAACGGCGGAGTGATAAAAACCATATATGAAGTCAGCGAGAATTTCAGGATAAACGAAGGCGGCAAATGGATAGTTGCAGGACCAGAGAAGCTGATAGAAATGCTTGATGAAGTAAAAGGCGAAGGCGGGGAAGTTAAGCTTGCCAAGAAGATATACCAGAATATGGCTATCTTTGACAGGAAGATAGTTTACATAAGCTTAGTTGACCCTACAGTATCAAGATACAACAGAAGCGACATTATTGTTAAAAACCAGAATTTTGCGGAATCGATGGCTGAGTTCTTTGAGCAGTCATGGGGCAACGCAGATAAACCCGAAGATTTTAGGGATAAATATCTTGGGGATAATAAAAGGGATAATTAAGAGGAAAAATTTAAATTGAAAACAATTTTCAGGATAATACTGATAGCTTTATTTTATATCGGTGCAGTTACAAGGCTCCAGGCGCAGGCATATACATGGCAGGCATTGGGCAGCGGTCTGCAAAACGGCACAAATGATACAGTCTATGCAATTACAGCGTTCAGCGGAAAAATAATTTTCGGCGGAAAATTTTCACAGGCAGGCGGAGTGAGCGTAAACAATATAGCTGCATATGACCCGGCAACTAACACCTGGTCTGCTTTAGGCACAGGTATAGTTGGTGAAGTTCACGCATTAACAGTAAGAAGCGGTGAGCTGATAGCAGGCGGTTTGATAACGCAGGCAGGAATTACAACAGTAAGCAATATTGCAAGATGGAACGGTACAAACTGGCAGGCGCTTGGCAGCGGAATAAATGACGAGGTAAATGCGCTTACAGTATACAATACCGATCTTATTGCCGGCGGAAATTTTTCACAGGCAGGCGGCAACAGTGCAAATAACATTGCAAAATGGAACGGCACAACGTGGAGCGCGCTTGCAGGCGGCTTAACAGGAAGCGGCGACAGGGTTAATGCGCTTACGGTCTTCCAGGGGAATTTAGTTGCTGGCGGAAGGTTCACAGCATCGGGTCCGACAACAATAAGAGATGTTGCAAAGTGGAACGGCACCGCATGGAGCGCGTTTAACGGTGACGATTTTACAGGCGGCGACGTAAATGCTCTTACAGTCTATAATAACGAGCTTTATGTTGGCGGCGCTTTTACAGAGATAAACGGTAATGACAGAAAATATATTGCAAAGTGGAACGGCAGCAGCTGGGTAAATGTAGGCGGCGGACTGAGTGACGGGGAAGTAACAGCGCTGAGTGTTTACAAGAACTCTCTTATTGTTGCAGGTAACTTCAGGAATACAGGAACAAATGTGTTTGTGGACAGAATAGCGCAGTGGGATGGCAGCGTATGGAGCAGGATGCTGACCGGGCATGATGATAAAGTTTACGCGCTTTATACAAATAACGCCGCTGATACAGTACTGTTTTCAGGCGGTGAATATACATCTGCAGGCGGCAAGTGGTGTTACCATGCTGCAATGTGGGGTAATTTTACCACAATAACTATCGGCGGCAGGGCAAGATATGCAGATAACGGCGATACGGTGCGCTCAGGCAGGATAAAGATAACCAGGCTTGATGTAATAACAAGGGAAGTAATTGTAGTTGATTCAGCGAACGTAGATAATTTTGGATCATACACATTAACACGTGTACCGCGCAGGGACAGCACTTTAAGGGTTATGATCTTCCCTGATGACGAGCTTCTTGATGCAGCAGCAGACTCAGGTTATGTACCTACATATTATCCTTCAACAATACAGTGGATAAATGCAGGTGTGCTTTATGCGGATAATAATCTGACAAATATCAATATCAATGTGATACGCAAGAACGCAGCGGCATTTTCAGGCAGCCTTGCAGCAAATATCAGCGGGCATGTTTACCTGAACATTAACCAGCCGCCGGGAGCATTTCCGTATTTCAGGGGAAGCTTATTATATCTTAAAAAAGATACAACATTTGTTAAATCGGTAGTAAGCAATGAATCACAGGTTTATTCACTTACAGGGCTTGCGCCGGGAACATACAGCTTATCGGTACAAAGGCTTGGATATGAATCTGAAACAAGGCAGGTAGTGCTTGGGTCAGTTAACCAGGATACAATAAATTTTTACCTGGATACAATGAACGTTATAGGAATAGTCAATATCAATACAAACGTACCCGAGGGATACGCTTTAATGCAGAACTATCCTAACCCGTTCAACCCGCAGACAAAGATAAAGTTTGATCTTAAGAGCGCATCATTTACTGAGCTTAAGGTTTTTGATATGCTTGGCCGCGAGGTAAAAACGCTTGTAAGCGAAGAGCTTAAAGCAGGCGGGTATGAGGTTTCATTCAACGCTGCAAGCCTGCCAAGCGGAGTATATTTCTACAGGCTGAAAACTGACAGGTTCACCGAAACAAGAAAGATGGTACTTATCAAATAAAAGAATAATTCATTAAACTATATACTTAATAGGTTCAGGGGGGATACTATTATGGATGTAAATACACTAATCATCAAATCTTTAAAGAACATTTTATTCGCAGCAGCAGTAATAGCAATGGC
>JAPUEV010000284.1:0-2965 GCA_027492415.1 Ignavibacteria bacterium | reverse complement strand
TGAGAACTCAAAAAACGGTAGCAACAACAATTTTGCTGGGAATATTATTCATAATCCTGCTGGCATTTACTACAGGATGCGGAGATGACAGCACGATAAACACCACAGGTACAGGCAATACAAGCGGTAGTACAAGCATGAGCGTTAAGCTTGATGAAAGCGTTACAGATGCAAACTATCCCGTAATAACAGAAGCGAAGGCTTTAATAACTGAAGTTGAGCTTGAAACAGAGCCTTCAGGCACAAGCCACGAGATACATATTTTACCGGTAGTAATTTATTTTAACACAGGCGGGCAGGTAATTACGGTAACATCAGGAACTTTGCCAAGCGGTACATGGAACAAAATAAAGCTGCAGATACATAAGCCTGAAGATTCAGAGGCAATACCTGACCAGGAATTCAGGGAAGGTACAAGCGGCAACCAAAGGTATTCATTCATAATAAAGGGTACTTATAACGGCAGCAGCTTTGTTTACAAATCAAGAAAATCGGTTAACCTTGTTATAAATTTAACAGCACCTTTAGTAACAGGCAGCGGGGAAAAGAACATCACAATGCTTGTAAACCCGGGTCTTTGGTTCTTAAATAACGGCAATGTGCTTGACCCGACTAACTCTGCTAACGATGATACAATTGATGATAACCTGAAGAACTCATTCAAACGCGCGTTCAGAGATGATAACAAAGACGGCGTTTCAGATGATAATTAATCTGTAAAGCAAAAAGGCAAAAGTAAAAAGGCAGAAGGCAAAAAAGCAAAAGCAAAAGCAAAAGCAAAAGCAAAAGCAAAAGCAAAATAATAATAAGGGATAAAGCTGAATATAAAATAAGAGTGTTTCAAGGATCATGATTTAACATGATTCTCCTCTAATATCCCGTGGGGCGCAGTGGTAACGAACTGTGCCCCTTTTTTTTATATCTTTCTGCAGTGATAAACAAGCTTTAAGCTATCCTTACCGGTAGTAAAGAATAAATAATCTTCACCGCCATCTGAAATGCTGAATTGCTTTTTAATTTCAGAGGGCTTAACAGGGAAGCAGCGGGATGCAATATTTGCTTTGGTGATGTTGTTTTCTGAGAGATATTTTTTGAGCGCAGATTTGCTGAATGCAAATGCGCTGACGATCCGGAAAGCCCTGCCGAAGTAATCCGCGGGAAGCCTGCCGGATGTTAAATAAATATTATCTTTTGAAACTGGATTTGTACCGGTATATTCAGCATAGCCGGGCAGAAGTCCGGATTTTATTATGGCAGGCGCAGCCTCAAAGAGAAACTCACCACTGGATGATAATGCTGCTTTATTTTCAATTGCCGGAAACTGCTGAACCTTAAATTTAAATTCAGGATCTTTATTAAACTCATTACCGCTTAAATTAACAGCATATATAACCGGTGAACCCGTAAATTTTTTATCAAGCGTTACCAGAATTTCCTTTACTTCACTATCAACTGAAACAACGCGGATATCTTTAATGCAGGGAAGCGACCTCTTAAGGTAGGTAATATCAACTAGCGGAGAAAGCTTAAGCAATACTGTGCCTGAAATTTCAAAAAGCCGCGGGATCATTGCGGGAATAGCAGGTGAGGAATCATGCATGGTAACGGCTTTTTTGCCGGAACGGGTTTCTCTTCTATCGGCATCAATATATACAATATCAGCAGTGATATCATTTTTGATATACTCCTCAGCTTTAGCGGTAAGGCGAGTGATATTTGAAATGCCCATTTTCGTGAAGTTCACTTCAGCTATCATGTTAAGCTCACTGTCACAATCAACGGAAATAACTTTATGGTATTTCCGTGAAAAAGCGATATCATCAATTCCCAGGCCGCCGGATAGATCAATACACACTCCCCCTGAAAAGAGTGAAGCCTTATACCATGCTGCTGCTTCAGAGCTTGCCTGTTCATACGCCTTTGCGGTTAAGTAGCAGAACCGGGATGTGAATTCCGTCAGCTTGTTTACGGCTTTCGGGTAAAGCGCAAGCTGGGAGGCAAGCAGCTTATATGTATCCGGAAATATACTTTTAAGCTTTAAAGCGGAATACCCGGTGTAAAAATTTAAGAATGATTGTAAATCAAACTTTAACAGGTTATTTTTGTATTCCGCAGCAGTGCTCATTACTGCAATATTTCAAATTTCCAGCAACATTTAAATACATAAATTTATGAACGTGAAAACAATTTCAGCAATGCTCGTGTTTATAACATTGACAGGCATTTCCCAGGACTTTAAGAAATATTTTGATGAATACGGGGTAAAAGGGTCATTTATCATGTATGATATGAACAATGATAAGTATTTTATGTATGATTCAGCCAGATGCAATACAAGGTTCACCCCTGCATCTACGTTTAAAGTGGCAAATACAATTATAGGGCTGGAAACAGGCGTGATAGCGGACGAGAATTTTATAATAAAGTGGGATAGCACCAAAAGCAGGGAAGCCTGTGACCATGACCTTACATTAAAAGAAGCAATTAAAAATTCATGTGTATGGTATTACAAAGAGCTTGCCCGGCGTGTTGGCATGGAAAAAATGCAGGAGATGGTAAATAAGCTCAGCTACGGCAATATGGATCTTTCGAGCGGTGTTGATAAATTCTGGCTTGAAGGCAGCCTGAAGATATCACAGGCAGAGCAGGTGGAGTTTTTGAAGAAGCTTTATAAATATGAGCTGCCGGTTGAGAGAAGATCAATTGATATATTAAAGAATATTATAGTGCTTGATTCAAACAGCAGCTATGTAATGCGCGGCAAGACCGGCTGGGGGGTTCAGAACAATAATGATATAGGCTGGCTTGTTGGCTGGGTTGAAAAAGCGGGGAATGTTTATTTTTACGCGGTAAATATTGAGTCAGATAAGGAAGTGCCAAAGTTTGGCGAGGCAAGGATGAAGATAACTGAGAAGATATTGAAGGATATGGGGGTGTTTTAGGTTTTGCAGTGTTTGCAGTGTAC
>JAPUEV010000283.1:5852-7559 GCA_027492415.1 Ignavibacteria bacterium | reverse complement strand
TGATGCGCTTGAAAAATCAAAGAACCCCAAAAAGGATGATGAATTCAGTTATTAAAATTAATTAAAATTACAGTTTATAAAAAAGGGATGATAATTAATCATCCCTTTTTTTGCATATGAAAATTACTTACCGATTTATATCAGCTCTTTATATTCAACTCATTCGATTCACTTACAACTCAGCTTTAGTCTGCGATACCCAAACAGGCAGTGAGTGGTCAGTTTTACCGAGTATCATATTCAGCTGACCCGTATGATGCATAACGTGCCGCATATTATACATGGTTATTTCTGCCATGCTGTAATTTTTCCAGGGATTTATCCACCTGTGAGCTGCTTTTTCATCATCCATATCCTTTAACAATTCATTCAGCTTGCCCTTGCAATGCGATGTATATTTCAGCAGCTCTTCTTTTGTGTATATCTTCTCCGGCATAACTTCATCAATATCTTCTTCCTTTATTGTAAAAGGTTCAGGCATTTTAAAGCTGTCTGGATCCATATCAAGATAGTAATCAGTAAAGAACAATGTGTGAAACGCTATATACCAGTAACTGCTGCGTATCTCATCAATATGCTTGGCTTTTGCAGTATCACTTCCGGTTGAATAGTTGTATGTCCACAAGTTATCCGGACACTTTACTATAGCATTTTCAAACATGTCCAGAGATGCCCCGAATTGTTTCCACAATTCTGTTTTTAAAATGTTTTCCATGTGAATTCAAAGTGATATTAATTTTAATAAATTTTGCTGTCAACAACTTCAAATATTTTGGTTTTAGGATCTGACATTACTTTGCCGTCTACTTTCTTCCATAATGATTGCAGCCTTCCTAACATTGCATCAGCTTTATTAATATCAACAAACTCAAGCTCTATTATCACATAGTTTGGATTATCTGACAATCTTGAAACTCTGTGGCTCTTAACTCCTGATGCAGCACGATCCATTGGATCATTTTCAAACGCTTTCTTCCAGCCTTCAAAATCCGGAACAGGATGCTCAATTTGCAGTATTATCATAATATTTATAATTTAATTTTAGTTTGTGATACCCATATCGGAAGTGAATGATCTATTTTGCCAAGCATCATGTTCAGCTGTCCCGTATGATGCTGTATGTGACGCATACTGTGCATTAGATGCTCAGTCATGCTGTATTTCCTCCTGCCGTTATTCCATCGCATATTGAATATATCCTGCTTTATCAAATTGCGGCATTTATCCCTGCTGTGCTGTAAATATGCTATAAGCTCTTCCTTAGTATAGGTTCTCTCAGGCATTATCCCTGAAGGATCCATTTCGGACATTGTATAGGGTGCCGGCGGATGAAAATTCCCCGGGTCGGTTGAAAGGTCATAATCAGTGAAGAATAAACAATGATACGCGTTATACCAGAATTTGTTTTCATCATCCCAAAGTGTATCCGGACACATAACAAGCGCATTTTCCAGCATATCCAGCGCTGCTCCGTACTGGCTCCAGATTTCGGTTTTTATTGTGCTATCCATAAATTAAATAAATTAATTGAGAAATATAGTTTATTATGGAATAAATATAAATGAATAATCATTCATATGTGTATCATTTTATGATATTTTTTAAATTAAGTAATATTTTTTACTGAATTTATCAGTTTTATCTATCCTTCATTTTTGCTATATTTGTGAATTATTGCAATTTTTCACTTAGCAATCGCTTGACTTA
>JAPUEV010000283.1:0-5752 GCA_027492415.1 Ignavibacteria bacterium | reverse complement strand
TCGAACGCAGTGAGAGAAGTTAGCTCAGTAGGATGTAGAAACAATTAAATTTCACCTGCAATCGCTTGACTTATCGAACGCAGTGAGAGAAGTTAGCTCAGTAGGATGTAGAAACAATTAAATTTCACTTGCCCTCGTAGCTCAGTAGGATAGAGCGTCGGTTTCCTAAACCGCAGGCCACAGGTTCGACTCCTGTCGAGGGTACAAAACAATCTCAAAGCCAAAATTCCAAATGCCAAAGGAATATTTGGCTTTAAAATTAATATTTTCATCTGTAAATGAATAAATCTGCGCTTATTACAGGGGGAGCAAGACGGCTTGGGAAGAAAATATCACTGGCGCTTGGCGGTATGGGTTATAACCTGGCTATCATTTATAACTCCAGCACTAAGGCAGAATTAAAGAAAACCTCCGCTGATCTTGATAAGTTTGGCGTAAAATATAAGTTTTATAACTGTGACCTTAAGAACATTACAAAACTAAAAGCCACTATCAGTAAAATAGGCAGTGATTTCAAAAAAATTGACCTTCTTGTGAATAATTCAGGTATAATTAAAAAAGTTGAGTTCACTGATATCACAGAAAAGCTTTTTGATGATACAATTGGTGTTAATCTGAAAGCGCCGTTGTTTGTTACACAGTTTTCACTGAAGTATCTCAATAAATCAAAAGCTCCGCTGATAATCAACATTGCATCTCTCGGCGGTTTGCAGAACTGGACAGGGTATTTTCCTTACAGTATCTCAAAAACAGGTGTAATAAAGCTTACCTACCTTTTAGCAAGGAGACTTGCTCCCAAAATAAGGGTGAATGCAATTGCACCGGGTACGATTATTATCGAAGGTGAAGAAAAAGGTACTCCGCAGAAAATTGATGTAACAAAGATACCGCTGAAGAAATACGGCTCACCTGCGGATATTATTTCAGCTGTAAAATTCATTATTGATTGCAGCTATCTAACGGGTCATGTAATTCCCATTGATGGCGGAAGACTGCTGAACAATTAGTAATGAGCAATTAGCAATGAACAATTAGTAATGAACAATTAGTAATGAGCAATTAGTAATGAGCAATCAGCAATGAACAATTAGCAATGAACAAATAATAATGATTAATTAATTATAAAATATGATCAGGTAAACAGGAAATTAATTAATCAGGGTATATTGAGAATAAACAAATAAGTTTTAATTTTTAGAATAAGAGATAACAATGGCATTAGCTAAAGCACCAAAAGCATACAGTGACGAAAAATTCCTTAAAAGCCCCGCGGCGCGCTCATTGCGTATTGTGGCGGAATACATGGAGCCGCAGTACAGGTTCAGAAAAGAGAATGTCAGGGATACAATTGTATTCTACGGCTCTGCAAGGCTATTGCCAAAGAGCGTTGCAAACAAAAAGCTTACAGCTTTAAAGAAATTCAAGAATCCAAACAAAAAGCATTTACTGAATGCTGAAGTTGACCTTGAAATGTCACGTTACTACGAAGATACTGTAAAGCTCTCTGCAATGCTTACTGAGTGGTCAATTAAACAGGAGCCCGGCAACAGGTTTGTGATTTGCTCTGGCGGTGGACCCGGTATTATGGAAGCATCAAACAGGGGAGCAAAGAAAGCAGGCGGCAAGTCGATCGGACTAAATATCAGCCTGCCGTTCGAACAGAATCCCAACCCATACATTACCCCGGCGCTTAATTTTGAATTCCACTACTTCTTTATGCGCAAGTTCTGGTTCGCTTACCTTGCAAAAGCGCTGGTGATAATGCCCGGCGGTTTTGGTACGCTTGATGAGCTTTTCGAGCTCTTAACACTCATACAGACCAAGAAGATCAGAAAGAAAATGCCTATTGTAATTTATGATAAGCTGTTCTGGAACAGGATAATTAACATGGAAGAGCTTGCCAATAAAAGGCTCATTGATAAAGATGACCTTAAGCTTTTCCATATAGCTGAAACAGTTGAAGAAGCCTTTGAGTATATTAAAAATGATCTTCAGAAACTTTACATGCAGAAACCCGTAAGTCTCTTCAACCAGAAAGCGACAATTACACCGAAGGAAAAAAAGAAATTAAAATTTAAACGGAATTAAAACTAAACGGAATTAAAACTAAACGGAATTAAACCGGGAAATATTAAATGATAATAAGCATGACAGGATTTGGAAAAGCTTCCAAATCTATGAAGAAAATGAAAGTATCGGTCGAGCTTCGCAGCATTAACAGCAAATATCTTGAAGTTAACTGCAGGCTTCCAATGGTTTTCAGCGATAAAGAGTCAGATGTAAAAGAGCTTATCGGCCAGAAAATATCACGCGGAAAAATTTCCGCAATGCTTTCCATTGAAAAGAATTCTGCTTCAGAAGTAACTCTGCAGGTTAAACCCGAGGCTGTAAAGGAATATCACAAGCTCTTAACCGGCATAAAAAAAGCTACAGGCATAAAAGAAGAGATCAGGCTGGAGCATATTCTTAAGTTCTCTGAAATATTTAAAGGCGAGAACAATGATGATATAGCTGAGTACTGGGGCGATATCAAAAAAGTATTTACTGCTGCTGTAAGTGATCTTGTTGAAATGAAAGCCAAAGAAGGCAAGGTGCTTGAAAAAGATATCCTTGGCAGGGTAAGCTCAATTGAAAAGAAGCTTGATACTGTTGTAAATCTCTCTGAAAAGAATGTAGGCGAAACCAAGAAAAAGATGCTTGATAAAGTTGCCAAGCTTATAGATGAAGCAAATATCCAGGCTGATAATAACAGGCTTGAGTATGAGCTTATTATGATTAGCGACAGGCTTGATATCACCGAAGAGGTGACAAGGGCGAAATCTCATATCAATTACTTTAAGAATAACGTAAAGCAGAAAGAGCTTTCCGGACGCAGGCTTAATTTCCTGGTGCAGGAGCTTAACCGTGAGATCAATACAATTGCATCAAAATCCAACAGCTCCAATATTTCACAGTTCGTTGTGGAAATGAAGGAAGAGCTCGAGAAGATAAAAGAACAATTGGCAAATATTGAGTAATTCTCATTTATGATTGTTATTTATAATTGTCTTTCCCGCGAATGCGGGAATCCATACTTCATAATAATAGCATTACCTCATTTATTTAAGGACTCTGTAAAAGCACAAAATAACAAAAATCATCAATATTTCAGCATTATTTTCAGACTTTTAATAAACCAAAAAAATAACGATATTTAAGATTAGGCAAATATGCTCTTTGTAATATGCGCGCCAAGCGGGGCTGGAAAAACGACAATTATCCACGAATTATTCAAAATTTTCCCGGATCTTGCGTTTTCTGTTTCAGCAACTACCCGCAGTAAAAGACCAAACGAAACTGACGGCAAAGATTATCACTTTATTTCCATGGATGAATTTTTAAGCAAAAAAGCTAACAATGAGTTCATTGAAACCGAAGAAGTACACGGTAATTATTACGGTACTTTAAAGAGTGAAGCTGAGCCGTTCCTGAAAAGCAATAAGCATATGATATTTGATGTAGATGTTAAAGGTGCATTATCTATCAAAAAAATGTACCCCGAAGCTGTTACGGTATTTATTGATGTTCCTTATGAAGAGCTTGTACGCAGGCTGAAGAACAGGAACACAGAAACCGAAGAGCAGATAGAAAAACGCGCATCAAGGATAAAGATGGAAGTTGAGTTAAAAGAGAAGTTCGATCATATTGTTGATAACAGCAAAGGCCTTGAAAGCGCAGTTAAAGAAGTTGAAAAAATAATTAAAAATAATATAAGCAATAAGCAGTAAACTTAAGGAGCAATAAATGAGAATAACACCTCTTGAAATCGAAGAAGTTGAATCAAAAGCGGGAAATATCTACGAAGCTGTAGTTGTTTCAGCTAAAAGAGCAAGACAGATAAACGATGAACAGAAGCTTGAATACAACACTCGCGTTGAGCCTTTAATTAAAGTTGATGACGACAGCGATGACTCTGTGGTAAGCAAAGATAAAATGAATATCAGTGTTGAATTTGAAGTTCGGCCTAAAACCACTGAAAGCGGTCTTAATGAGCTTTTAAATGACCAGCTTGAGTTCAGGGTAAGAAGCGAAAATACAGAAGACTAAAATAGTTTTAATTTATTTACCGGTTCTATCAATGTACTATAATCTTTAATTTGGATGCAGCTAAAAGGAAAAAAAATATTACTTGGTATCACCGGGGGAATAGCAGCTTATAAATGCTGCGAGCTTGTAAGATTATATAAAAAAAGCGGAGCGGAAGTCAAAGTAATAATGACGCCCTCCGCTTTAAATTTTGTATCACCTGTCACCCTTTCAGCGCTCTCCGGCAACGAAGTAATGATAAATATCTTCCCCGAAGTTGATGCTAAAGCTTCTGTTACTGTTGAAACCAAAACATGGCATATCTATACAGGTTTGTGGGCTGATGTCTTTATAGTAGCTCCCGCAACTGCCAATACAATTGCCAAAATTGTTCATGGTATCAGTGATAACTTTCTGACGGCAACAGTGCTATCTGCACGCTGTCCCGTAGTTATTTCACCTGCTATGGATGAAGATATGTACCTGAATGAAGCTACATCAAATAACGTTTCAGCACTTAAGGAGCTTGGCTATTGGGTTATTGAGCCTGAGTCAGGTGAGCTGGCAAGCGGCCTAACGGGAATCGGCAGGCTGCCTGAACCGCAAACTATATTTGCCTTCACATCAGAAATCCTTTCCGGCACAAAGAAAGATCTTGAAGGTAAAAAAATTCTCATAACAGCGGGTCCGACCTATGAGCCTATCGATGAAGTACGCTTTATCGGAAATTACTCCAGCGGGAAAATGGGTTTTAATATTGCTAAAGCTGCCGTTCAAAGGGGAGCTGAAGTAACGCTTATTAGCGGACCAACTATGCTAAAAACTCCTAAACATGTAAACCGTGTTAATGTGAATACTGCTGAAGATATGTTGAATGCCGTTAAAGCAAATATAAATTGTGTTGATTTTGCAATAATGTCCGCAGCAGTGGCTGATTATAAGCCAAAGATTATTGTAAAAGGTAAGATAAAAAAATCTACCGGAGAAAATTATTCAATTGAAACCGAACGTACTGTGGATATATTGGAATATTGCGGAAAAAATAAATCAGGCTATAAGCTGGTTGGATTTGCGCTTGAAACCGAAAATGAAATTGAATACGCAAAAGATAAGATCACAAGGAAAAATCTTGATTTGATTATTGTAAATAATCCCCGCAATGAAGGCGCAGGATTTATGACAGATACCAATATTATAACAATTATTGATAAGGATATGAATATCACTCCCTACGATAAAATGACTAAGTATGAAGCTGCGCAAAAGATACTAGATAACATAGTAAAACTGTAATATTGAGCACAGAAAAAGTAAATAATCTGATAACCGAAGCAGAAGGTATTATAAAGAATTTTGACAGGTTCTATAATAATAAGCTTTATATTGATACAGATGTACCTGAAAATATTCAGGCTGAACCGCAATTACCGCAAACAGAAACTATGCCTGTAAAAAAGAAAAAGGTAACATCAAACGCTGCTCCTGTAAAAGATAAATCAGCAGTAGCTGAAATTGACATTTTCGGCAATGAGAACATAAAGCGTGAAGAATGGGAATTTTCCGAAACGCTTGAAGAGCTGAATAACAAAATTAAGGACTGCAAAAAATGCGACTTATGGAAGACCAGGACAAATTTTGTTTTCGGTGTAGGCAATCCGAAAGCAGAGATTGTTGTAATAGGCGAAGC
>JAPUEV010000282.1 GCA_027492415.1 Ignavibacteria bacterium | reverse complement strand
GTACACTAAATTATAATAGTACAAATATTTTTCTACACAATTTTTATTTATGCCGTACGGTGCAGAGGGTTTTGTTGGGTGCTCTTCATCAGCAGGGAAATAATCATGCTCTCCGTAAATAGCTCCGCCTGTTGATGCAAAAATGAACTTCTTTACCCCGTTTGTTCTTGCGTTTTCAAGCAGGTTCACAGAACCTGCAATGTTAACGTTGATATCAAATTTCGGGTCCTCAACTGATTTCCTGAGGTCTATCTGTGCAGCGTGATGATTAACGATATCAATTTTATTTTCTTTGAATACCTGTGAGATATTATTATCGCAGATATCCATTTGGTAGAATTTTGCCTTAGGGTTTATATATTCTTTAACACCTGTTGACATGTTATCAATAATTACAACGTTATGTCCTTTATCAATGTAAGCATCAACAATGTTAGAGCCTATGAAGCCGGCTCCGCCGGTTACTAATATATTCATTTTATATTTTCCAGTTATAAGCCTTTTTGGCCTATATCATTTCTGTAATATTTATTTTCAAAATTAATTTTTTCAGCAATTGTATAAGTATTACCTATCGCTTCCTTAAGATCTTTCTGTGAAGTACCAACAGCATTAAGGACTCTGCCTCCTGTTGAAACTATTTTACCGCCGGTTACTTTTGTCCCTGCATGAAACACTATTTCGTTACCGGTTAATTTATCAAGTCCGGTTATTTCTTTACCTGTTTCAAACTTATCGGGATATCCATTTGATGCCAGTACAACCGTGCAGTAATAGTTGCTGTTCAATTCAAGGTTATAATTTTTAATTCTGCCTTCAGCTGATGCTGTGAACATTTCTGCAAGGTCACTGGTTATCTTGGGCATAACTACCTGTGTTTCCGGGTCACCAAATCTTGTATTGAATTCAATAACATACGGGTCGCCGTTTTTATTTATCATAAGACCGCAATATAAACATCCTTTAAATTCATTTCCTTCACTTTTCATATACTTTAAAACCGGCTCTATAACTCTGCTTTTAATTTTTTCCATAATATCAGGAGTAACAGCTTTATCAGCCGGCGCATATGCGCCCATACCGCCGGTATTCTTGCCTGTTTCACCATCTCCAATTTTTTTATGATCCTGTGATGCCGGAAGCACTATGTAATCTGTTCCGTCACAAACTGCAAATACAGATGCTTCTGTGCCTTCAAGGTACTCTTCAACAACAATATTTTCACCGGCTGAACCGAATACTTTATCGGTAAACAGCTCATTTACCGCTTCTTTTATTTCTTCAAAAGTATTACAGATAATTACGCCTTTTCCTGCTGCAAGTCCATCAGCTTTTATTACTATAGGCAGCTTTGCTTCTTCAAGGCATGATAATACTTTTTCTTTTTCATTAAAGCTGAATGTTTCATAAGCTGCGGTTGGAATGTTATTTCGCTTCATGAAATCTTTGGCAAATATCTTGCTGTGCTCAAGCTTTGCAGCGCTTTTTTGCGGTCCGAAAATCAGCAAACCGTTATCGGTAAACAGATCCACGATTCCTTTTTCAAGCGGCACTTCGGGTCCGACAACAGTGAGCTCAATATTATTATCCTTTACAAACTTCAGCAAAGTGTTTATATCATCCGCTTTGATATCAACTCCAATAGCTATTTCATTTATTCCCGCATTGCCGGGGGCGCAGTATATTTCGGTAACCTTAGGACTTTGTTTCAGCTTCCAAACAATTGCATGCTCCCTGCCGCCCGAGCCTATCACAAGTACTTTCATTTAAGCCTTAACCTCTTCCATCTTAACCAAAGCGTCAAATTCATTTGCAAGCTTGCCTGCAAGCCGCTTGCGGTTATACATTCCGGTAACTGAATCATTAGGAACAGGCATTTTACCTGCTTTAAACTTTTCGTAAAAATTAAGAATTGCATCTCTTATTGCATTTACATCATCTGGACCGGTTAAGATCACAGCGCCGTGCATATCAAGTGACCTGCGGGCAACGCCTTCAGGTACACATGCAAGTATAGGCTTATTCGCGCCGAAATATTCATAAAGCTTGCCGGTTGAGTGCAGGTCAGAGCGCTCGCTTTTGTTTATCATCATCCACAGTACGTCACTTTCTGCCAGGTATTTGGTGCAAACTGAGTGCTCTACGTAACCAACTATATTGACTGCTTCATTAAGCCCCTGCTGTTTTATATACTCTTTATACTCTTCGGGGAAAGTACCTATGAAACATGCTTCGATGTTACTTTTTAATTCGGGCAGCTTTTCCGTGGCAAGCTTTAAGCCGTCAATAAAATGTTTTGGTGTGTAATAGTTAAGAAAGCTTCCTGAATATGATATTCGCATCTTCCTGTTTTTACCGTTTGAAGAGGGTTTCTCATTTCCATTCACAGAAAAATCTTCCGGGTCAAATCCCTGGGGAATTACCGAAACCTTTTCATCGCTTACAAACGGGTAGCGCAAATGAATGAGCTCTTTTATCCTGTCATTTATAGTAACAACTTTATCAGCACATTCCAAAGCACCTGTTTCAAGTTTTTTATGTTTTGCTTTGTGTAACGGGGTAGGGTAAAAATTATTGGGACAGTCAATCCATGAATCCCTGTAATCAAGCACCAATGGCAAGCCGAATTTCTCTTTAAGCTCACATGCTATTAAAAAATCAGTGTAAGGCGGCGCTGTTGCAAAAAGCATATCAATATTATTTTCAGTAATGACTTTTGATGCAAGTTCTAATGCCGGTGATTTCCAGAATATTTTGGAGTCAGGTATAAGGAAGGTCTGTGAGAGGTTGCTTAATAATTTGCGGTTTGAATCATTTTTAAATTTTACAACTTTATGCCCGTTCTCTTCAAGCTCACCTGAACCGGTACGGTAAATTTTAACGCCGGCTTTTTCTACTTCATGAAGCAGACAGTAATCACTTGCCAGGTATAGTTTTGGAGTTACTGTAAGCACATAAGGCTGCCAGTCATACAGGCTGAGGTATTTGGCAAATTTTGCAGTCCGCTGAACACCACCCATACCCATTGGCGGAAAGTAGTATGATATTATTAATACTTTCTTCAAAAAGATGTATAAATTTAAGAAAAATCGCTTTTTTGTGTAATTTCAAAGTTAATTAAAATTAGCGTTTCATTCAATTTATTAAGGAATGCCCTTAATTTGATGTGAGATTTGCACTATAAATCTTTCAAAATTGTCACCCTGAGCGTAATCGAAGGTTTATTGTGCTTTGACTCTTGTGCCTAGGATGGAATAGCATGTAAAATTTAAACTTTGTCACCCTGAGCGGAGTCGAAGGGTTATTGTGCTTAGACTTCCCTGCCTGAGGCAGGCGTAGCTTTCAGCACGACAAATATAAAAAGATAAGGCAGCCGTTTCCGGCTGCCTTGAATTGAATGGCTCGAAGCTTATAACCACCAGTGTTATAGTTTTTCGGTCCATTCGGGGAATTAGAAGGAAAAAGCGTGTGTGAAATTGGGGGTAAACTTGTTATTATATAATCAATCCCGGCGAACCATTTTGAGAAGTTACATGCGCTCCGTTACTGCTTTTAGATTGCATGTGCCCGGATACTTCCATTATCACATTATTACATGGTAATTTTCGTATTCAGATCTCATTTGTAATATATGTACAGGCTCTAACCCCGCACGTATATTCCATTTACAGCTCACCGGGTTGTATTAGTATTCTTTCCCGGATATTTTAAAGAACATTTGATTTTTAAAACTTCATTGTTTACTACACCAGTATGAAGTACAATTGCCGTGCCAGATAATTTAATTAAAATTTTCAAATCTCTTAAACATTTCTGGTTCACATATGACAAATTTGTCATTAACAGTTTTACATGTATGACAACACCACTAAAAAAAGTCAAAATGTCATTTTTACTGATCTTTGCAGGTATGTTTATAAATAATTTATGAACTTTTTAAATGTATTTTTCTGCAATTCAGAACTGCAGTATATAAGTATCTGTTGTAATCAATAAGAACGATAACTATTATATTAATTGATATATCCATAGGAGGATTAAATGAAAAAGTTCATCTTTACAACAGCAGCGATCTTAACGCTCTGCCTGATTAATTCAACGGCGTTTTCACAGGTAACTACATATAATGTAACAAACAGCTCTGGTATGGTAATATCCGGGCTGTATCTTTCCCCCAATGATGCGAACTTGTGGGGAACAAATATGAATACTTCAGGTAATGTTGCAGTAGACCGGTCATTTGAATTTACCCAGGCACTTGACACCAAGAATTGTATTTATGACATTCGTTACATTGGCGAAGATGGTAAATATTATTACATACAGGATGTTGACCTTTGTAATACCAAAACTATAATACTTCCCAATCCGTTAAGCGATACAGATAAGAAGCTTAAGGATGACTCACAAAGGAACCCTATTGATGGCACAGACCAGAAGCCCATTGAGGGCACTGATAAGAAGCCAATGGAAAAATAAGATTAGTATTCTCCGCAGCACAGGACAGGAATATCTTCTGTTCTGAATAAAACAGGGAGATTTTTTTCCCTGGTGTATTAGCCCCGTCTGTTTTCCGTTTCATAAGGAAACACAACGGGGTTTTTATTTTGTTTATTTTTAATTTTTAAGTTATTTTTATGCGGAGGTTACTATGAAAACAAATCTTAAAGTTTCAGCATTTATCGTAATTCTTTTACTTACCATTTTAAATTCAGTTACAATTTCGCAATGGACCTATTGCCCGGGATCAATTAATATGTCCGGACTCGGTTCATTCCCATTTATTTCGGTTGTTGACCAGAATACAGCTTGGGTGGCAGGCGGCACAGGCGGTGTGCCAAAAGTTTACAGGACCACCAATGGCGGGGCAAATTTTATTAACGCATCAGGTACATTAACAGGACCTGAATTCTATGCCATTTGGGCAATTGATGCTAATACATGCCTGGTTGGTGATGGCGGTGCTGTTGGCGGCGCAGGCGGGAACGCAAAAATATGGCGCACTTCCGATGCAGGTACAACATGGACAACTGTTCTGACTACTGGCGGTACAGCAGGTTTCTTTAACGGGATTGCCGGGCTAAATTCAAACCGTAATTTTGCATTCACGCAAAGCGATGCGCCGACAGGCAGCTCAATGTTCTGGGCAAAGACAACAAATGGCGGTTTGAACTGGACAACAGGCAGCACATCTGCCGGCGGAACAGTCGGTGTTGCCGGTTCCCTTTGGTGCTCAAGCACACAGATATTCGGCTTTGGTATAAACAGTACTACAAGAATTGCAATTACCACTAATGGCGGTACTACTTTTACTGCTTTTAATCCATCAGTTACCGGCACAATTACATCAGGATTTGCAGCAGATGATTTTGGCCAGATAATGCTTGCTGCATCAACTACTTCGCTTCCGAATATCAGCAGGACTTCTAATGCAGGATTGAACTGGGCTACAGTTAATGTAGGCGGAACGATCTCTGGAACATGTGTAATAAAATGGCTGCAGGGCAGTCCATCAATAGCATACCTGCTTGGATTAACCGGTACAAATGCAGTGAGGAAAAGTGTTAACAGCGGTCTGAACTGGTTTACAATGACAACCGGCGGTGTTACGGGATTGAATGATATGGCTTTTACTGTGGGCGGACTGGCCGCTATAGGCTATGCTGTTGCTTCTGACGGAAGTGTTATAAAAATAACTGATCCGATAGGTGACGGGATAACTAATTATAATGATCAGGTACCGGATAAGTTTGCATTACAGCAAAATTACCCGAATCCGTTCAACCCTTCAACAACAATAAAGTTCTCTATACCAAAAAGCGGTTATGTGAACCTTAAAGTCTATAATTCGCTTGGCGAAAGTATTAGTGAGCTTGTAAATAAAGATCTTGCTGCCGGAAATTATGCTGTTGATTTTAACAGCCAGGATCTTTCATCAGGAATTTATTATTACACAATAAGCTCAGGTGATTTTAAAGAAACCAAGAAGATGGTATTGGTGAAATAAATTAGTTACTATAGAATTGGTTTTGTAGAGACGTCCCAGTGGGACGTCTTTTTTTTCTTCTGAAATTAATATATTTGTATATCGGTATTATAAAAAATAATATGATATTATTGCAATGCGTGATCTTATTAGAATAAATATAAACGGTAAAAAAGTATTAATATTATTTATCCTTACAAATACTGTTTATGTATTTATGCTTGCTGTTACTATTCCGGCTGTTATGCAATATACGTGCGGGATGGACCTGCTTGATATGATGCCGGGAGGGTACAGCGCTGAATATGTAATGACATTACTAAACAAGCTGGGTGATACCGGCAGAAATACTTACCTTTACAAACAAATTCCTGCTGATATGATCTATCCCCTGCTCTTTGCAATAGGTTACTCATTGTTACTGGGCTATATATTAAATAAACTGGGGAAATTTGAGAGCAGGTTTTACTATTTATGTTACATTCCAATGCTCGCCGGATTGTTTGATTACCTAGAAAACATTGGATTAATTATTATGCTGAGGAGTTATCCTGATATTTCAAAAGGATTGATACAGACAACAAGTATTTTTTCAGTCTGCAAGAGTGGATCTACTACAATTTTCTTTGTAACGTTGATAGTGTTATTGGTTATACTTGCTGTTATTAAAATAAAAAGACGACCCCAAAGATCGTCTTAACAATATTAATAATCTAACTCACTACTTACCTGCTCAACCACTTAACCAACTATCTTTTCCATCACATACATCTTTATCTTATCCTTGTGAATTCTTTCCTGCTGCATGCTGTCACGCTCGCGTATTGTTATCGTATCATCTTTTAATGTATCATAGTCGACTGTAACACAATAGGGAGTTCCGCATTCATCCTGTCTGCGGTAACGCCTGCCCACTGCACCTGAGTCATCATAGAATACCTTGAATGTCTTCTGCAGGTCACTGGTTATGTTTTGTGAAATTTCCTGCAGCCCGTCTTTATTCACCAGCGGAAATACCGCACACTTAATGGGTGCAAGCTTTGGGTGAAAATGAAGAACAGTGCGTACTTCTGATTTACCTTCGGAGGTTGGCGCTTCATCTTCATCAAAAGCATTGCATAGAAATGCCATAAATCCTCGAGTTGCGCCTGCAGAGGTTTCTATTACGTATGGTATAAAACGCTCTTTATTCTGCTCATCAAAGTAATCAAGCTTCTTCCCTGAAAATTTTGTGTGCTGGCTGAGATCAAAATCGCCGCGGTTATGAATTCCCTCAATTTCGCCAAAGCCAAAGGGGAATTTGAATTCAATATCAACAGCAGCTTTAGCGTAATGTGCCAGCTTATCTGCGGGATGCGGCGCAAAGTTCAGGTTCTCGCGCTTAATGCCGAGATCTACCCACCACTGTATGCGGCGTTCTTTCCATTCATTGTAACGGTCTTCATCACTTCCCGGTTTTACAAAATACTGCATTTCCATCTGCTCAAATTCACGCACACGGAACAAAAAGTTTTTGGTGTTAATTTCATTACGGAATGCTTTACCTATCTGTGCAATACCAAATGGCAGCTTCTGTCGTGTTGATTCCTTTACATTGCCGTAATTGA
>JAPUEV010000281.1 GCA_027492415.1 Ignavibacteria bacterium | reverse complement strand
ATCGCTCTCATGTATCAGGTCTAGTGAGGCATTCTCTGCCTGCCGGCAATGTTCTATTATCAAAAGCTTGGTCTCGGCGCTTTCGTTAAGTGATTCTTCGAAGAATTTTGTTCTATCAAACATTATGTGAATAATTATATTAAGCACAGACAGGAATGTCTGTGCCACTGGCTATATTTTACTATTTATAATTTCAGCTATCTTTTTAGAAGCTTCATTTTTCCTGTCAAAGACTGAGAGCGATTTACTTCCTAGTTTTTTCCTGATATCATCTTTCCTCAACAGATTTACCAGGTTCTTGAAAAGCTCTTTGGAGTCTTCGACAGCTATTCCACCGCCGTTCTTAATAAGCAGCTCAGCATCTTCGGAAAGCTTTTCATCGCCGAACATAACCGGTATTCCGTAACCGGCAGGCTCAAGCACATTATGCATTCCTGTCTGGTATCCGCCGCCAACATATGCAACATCTGCGTATTTATAAAGTCCCATTAAAATACCGATACAATCGATAATAATAAGGTTCTCATCTTTGAACTTGGTTAATTCAGAGTACCTGATGCTTTTAATATGCGGATATTTTTCATGGATATCGTATTCAATATGCTCAAGGTTGTCTTCGGTCGGTTCATGCGGGGCCAGAATTGTAACCAGGGAAAGCTCTTCGGAAAGTCCGTTTGAGCTTATCTTATCAATTACAGGGAAAATAACATCATCATCTTTATCCCAGGAGCTTCCTACTACAAATACATTCTTTTCATCAATTATACTATTATTGATAAGCGCTTTATCACTTGAAACTTCCTTGGCTTTACTGATACGCTCATACTTGGTATCACCGAACACTTCTATTTCTGAATCAGTGCCTTTCATCAGCTTCCTGAAGTGCAGCCTGTCCTCGTCATCAGTTACCCCGATAACATCAACAAGCTCATAAATGCTTTTTTTGTATGAAAGCGATACAGGAAAACGCCACTTGAACCTGCGGGTATCAAAAGCGGAGTTGACAACCATTGTATAAATATTCCGCTGCTTAAGCTCTTTTAAGAGGTTCATCCATAGGTCGTATTTAATAAAAATAACAGCAGCCGGATTGGTTACATCAAGGAAATTCTTTACCGATGACGGGTTATCATAAGGAAGATAAGTTTTAATTATCTGTCCCCTTAGCGGTGTATCTATTTTAGAATGGTTAAAACCGGATGGCGAAAAAAAAGTTATTATGAAATTATATTTCTCTGTCTTATCAAGCTCATCAATTATAGGCTTGGCCTGCTCAAACTCACCAAGAGATGCGCAGTGTATCATAACATTTTTTTTCGAAGGGTCGAGAGTCTGTATTTTTGGCTTTAAATATTTGAAAAGCTCTTTCCTGCCCTTAAAGCCTGCTTTAAGCTTATTGTTGAACATGGAAACAGTTTTAGCAGCCAGCCAGAATAACGGCAGGAACAGGGTATTATATACTATAGACCAAAAATATTTCATTTAAAATCGGAAGTATTCCTCAAGAAGAAAGGATCAGACTTCCATTATTTCTTTTTCTTTTTGTACTACTAAAAGGTCTATATCCTTTATATGCTTATCGGTTAATTTCTGGATCTCGCCTTCAGCGTGTTTTCTTTCATCCTCTGAAAAATGCTCATCTTTTTCAGCCTTCTTAAGCCTTTCAATTTCATCACGCCTTACATTGCGAACAGCAATTTTACCCTCTTCAGCATGTTTTTTTACAAGCTTTACAAGCTCTTTTCTTCTTTCTTCATTCAGGGTTGGTATAGGGATCCTGATAACATTACCGTCATTGATAGGATTTAAACCTAAGTTAGAGTTCAGGATGGCTTTTTCAACCAGCGGCATTGTGGTTTTATCCCAGCACTGAACAGTAATAGTATGAATATCGGGAGTGCTCAGGTTGCCAACCTGGCTTATTGGAGTTAAAGTGCCGTAATAATCAACTTTAATGCCATCAAGCAGGTTAGTTGTAGCCTTGCCTGTTCTTATCCTTACAAACTCATTGCGCACATGCTCTGTGGCTTTGTGCATTTTACTATCAGTATCTTTAATAATTTCTTTTATCATATAACTGAATAATTTAGATTAAAAGTATAAACTCTGAAACTCTTTAAAATTAATAAACCTTTAAAGAAATTTCAATATTTTAAATAATAAATATTAATTATGTACAAATGTGCCTACTTTTTTGCCCATTACAATATCTTTAAAATTGCCTTCTTTATTCATATTGAAAACAATTATGGGGATATTATTTTCCCTGCAAAGAGCAAATGCCGTCATATCCATAACTTTCAGGTTTTTGGATAGCGCGTCTCCGAATGTAATATTCTGGTAAAGTACAGCATCTTTGTTCTTTTCCGGGTCATCATCATAAACGCCATCAACCCTGGTACCTTTTAAGATAACCTCAGCGCATACTTCCAGTGCCCTTAAAGCCCCGGCAGTATCGGTGGTGAAATAGGGATTCCCTGTACCTGCCCCGAAAATAACTATCCTGCGTTTTTCAAAATGACGCATAGCTCTTCTTCTTAAAAAAGGCTCGGCGATCTTATTCATATCAATTGCTGAGAGAAGCCTTGTAGGCATGCCTGCTTTTTCAAGTGAGTTCTGCAGAGCAAGTGAGTTTATTATTGTTGCAAGCATACCCATATAATCACCGGTAACCGCATCAATACCCTGCGCCTGCGCAGAAAGCCCGCGGTATATATTGCCGCCGCCTATGACGATACCAACATCAACACCAAGATCGTAAACTTTTTTAATTTCTGCGGTAAGGTAGTTTAGAATATTAACATCTATCCCTGTGTGGGCATCTCCGCTGAGTGACTCGCCGCTCAGCTTTAAAAGCACCCTTTTGTATTTAAGTTTAACTTTATCAGCCAATTTTCTAGGGTATAAAAAAACAGGCTTAATATACATTAAGCCTGTTTGGAAATATTATTTATAAACCGATTGTTTCGCCAAGCTGGAAACGAACCATAGTTTTAACTTTGTATTCGCTGCCTGAGAGTCCTGAAACAGCTTTTATAACATCATTAACTGTTTTGCCGGGCTCTTTTACAAATTCCTGCTCAACAAGGCAGTTCTCTTCGTAGAATTTCTCTACTTTATTGGTTGCTATCCTGTCTGCAATATTCTCGGGCTTTCCTTCATTGATAGCCTGGATTTTGTAGATCTCTTTTTCTTTAGCTATCATTTCATCGCTTACAGCGCTTCTATCAATGGTTAAAGGCTTCATCGCAACAATCTGCATTGCAAGATCGTTGCCAAGGGTAACACCTTCATCGGTAACCTTACCGGTTATTTCAATGAGAGAAGCTACTTTATTGCCTAAGTGATTGTAGTCACAGAAGAAACCGTCAGCTGAGCTGAAATATGAAGCTCTTTTAAGCTCAACTTTTTCGCCAACGCTTGCTGTTGTTTCATCAACAACCTGCTGTACGGTACTGCCGCTTGCTGATTTAGAGCCAAGAAGCGCGTTTACGTCAGCAGTTTTCCCTGCAAATACAGCTTCAACTGCAGCTTTTGCAAGATTGTTAAATGTATCGCTTTTTGCAACGAAATCAGTTTCACAGTTAACTTCAACTATTGCGGCTTCGTTCCTTGCCTCGTTAACCCTGGCAAAGATGAGGCCTTCTTTTGCGATCCTGTCGCTTCTTTTCTGTGAAGTTGCTGCGCCTTTTTTTCTTAAGTAATCAATGGCTTTTTCAAAATCACCATCTGATTCTGCCAATGCTTTTTTGCAGTCTACTATGCCTGCTCCTGTTTTTTCTCTTAACTTTTTAACTAAGTCTAAGGAAATATCCACTATATGCTCCTTTAAATATTAATTCTTAACTGTTTTTAAAATAAGTATGTTGCTAAAGCATCCCTAACGAATGCTTAGGATACTCCGATACCTTCTGATTCATCTGCTGCTGCGATAGTTTTCTTGTTCGCTTCAGCTTCTTCTTCGCGCTGCATCCTCTTCATATCAATGGTCTGCTTTGTATCCTGGATAGTATCAGCAATTGAGCTTGTGATAAGCTCTATTGATTTAACCGCATCATCATTTGCCGGTATCGGGTAATCGATAAGATCAGGGTCGCAGTTGGTATCAACAATTGCGTAAATAGGTATACCAAGCTTACGCGCTTCATCAACGGCAATATGCTCTTTTTTAACATCAATTAAGAATATAGCGCCGGGAAGCTTATTCATTCCTACAATACCGCCAAGAACTTTTTCAAGCTTTTCTTTCTCTCTTGAAAGCATAAGCCTTTCTTTTTTCTGGTAGTTATTTATAGTACCGTCGTTTTCCATCTTAACGATATTGTTGAACCTTTTTATGCTCTTACGGATAGTAACAAAATTTGTTAACATACCGCCAAGCCATCTTTCAGTTACGTATGGCATGCCGCAGCGTGCTGCTTCCTGTTTTACAACTTCTTTAGCCTGTTTCTTGGTGCCAACGAACATGATGGTTTTGCCTTCTCCAATAATTTTGGAAATGGAGTTCTGCGCATCCTGAAGCAGTTCGTGTGTTTTTTTGAGGTCAATTATATGGATCCCGTTGCGTTCCATGAAGATGTATCTCTTCATTTTGGGGTTCCAGCGGCGTGTTAAATGCCCGAAGTGAGCGCCTGATAATAGCAGGTCTTCTATTGAAACATTTCTCATAGATTTCTCCTTTTGTTATTTGCCCTTTTGTGGAAGGACACTTCTGTTTTCTTCATCTCCTGCCTAAACATCCCGGCATTTTGCCTGGACACAGGTCGGGCAGGATCAGAAAACATGATTGTTGGTTTATAATTTAAGAACCCGCAGGAAATTCTTTAAAAGAAAAAGCTGCGGGAAAATTTACATGTAACCTTAAAACGTATCGGAACAGGCCCGGTATTAACGTTTTGAGAACTGGAAGCGTTTTCTTGCTTTCGGCTGACCCGGTTTTTTTCTTTCAACCATACGTGAATCCCTGGTCAATAAACCGTCTTTTTTGAGAGCAGGCCTTACGCTTGCATCATATTTAAGAATTGCTCTTGCAATCCCTAACCTGATAGCGCCTATCTGGCCGGTAACTCCGCCGCCGTTAACATTAACTTTAACATCAAACTTGCCAAGCAGCTCTGTTGTTACCAGTGGCTCAAGGGCTTCATTTAACAGTGATTCCTTACCAAAGAAATCTTTACCTGTTTTAGTATTGATGGAAACAACGCCGGTGCCTTCTGTTAAGAATACACGTGCTGTTGAGCATTTTCTTCTTCCTGTAGCTAAATGATATGTAACTGCCATTTATATAGTTTTAGATATTTTTTACAATCGGATTTTGTGCTGAATGCGGGTGTGTTTCACCGGCATAAACTTTAAGCTTGGTAATAAGCTTGCTGCCCAGCTTTGTTTTGGGGAGCATGCCTTTTACAGCTTTTGTTATAACTTTATCAGGATGGCTTGCAATAAGCTCTTTGAAAGTCTTAATTTTCTGACCGCCCGGATATAAAGAATGGTGTTTGTATTCTTTAAGTGATTCCCTTTTACCTGTTAAACGGACCTTTTCTGCGTTAATTACAATCACAAAATCGCCTGTATCAACATTCGGTGTGAATTTAGGACTGTTCTTTCCCCAAATAATCTTTGCAACCTCTGAAGCAAACCTGCCAAGAGTTTTGCCGTTGGCATCAACAACATACCATTTCTTGTTAACCTCGTCATTATGTGTGAAATGCGTGGCTTTTAATGATTTTTCTATCGCTTTTTTCATTGTATTTTCCTAAAAAGAATACAAAAATAGCACTTTTTCTAATTAATGTCAATGTAAGGAGTGATGTATATGGAACAAATCTCTAAAATAATGATAGAATATATATAGTTTTAAATAATTATTTTTACAGTAACTAAACCGATCAAAATATGAAAATTGCAATAATATTACTTTTTCTGTGTTCAGGTTTAATATTTTCACAAATTAATGATAAAAGTATAAACGGACTCAACTCATACGCTGACAGTGTGGATAACCTGATACTGAATTCAACCGGTGCGCCGGGTGAAGTTTACAGCAATACTGTTACAGTTCAGAGGAATGTACGCGCAATCGGGATGCAGAATACAAAAATCACCTTCTATTATTTCCAGAAAGATGATTCAGTTTACGAAGATAAGGACGGAACGGCTTATTTTATCCCGCAATACAATCCCCCGCTGATGGTTATGGTTGAATATAATATTGCTAACAGCCAAACGGTTGTAGCTAAGTATTATATAAATGGTGAAAAAGATCTGTACAATATAAACTCCAGAGGTGCTTATGGGAATTCAAACCGTTCATTCTGGTTTGAGGGAAACAGTTTATTGAAATTTGAAGAAAGAAGCGCCAGGGATGAAATGGGAGTTATTATAGAGTATGATAAATTTTCAATGGAAATTTATAACGAAAGCTTAAATATTTTAGATAGATTGGATGATTACAAAAAACTGTATTATGATATATTTAATATTGAATACAAAGATAAATAATTAAAAAAATTCAGGATTTATCTTACTTCCAGTAATCCTTCATTAATTCACTTGCCCATGCAGGCTGTGTGACCTCTTCACGCGGAAGGAATTCTTTTAATACAGGCTTAATATCCAGTACGGGAGTTCCGTCCACAGCATCCAATCCTTTTACAGTTAAAACATTTCCATTAGAGCTGACTATATTTACTATTGTATGGCCTAAATGATTGGGCCTATCTTTAACCCTGTGTGCAAAAACACCTGTCAGCGGCCACTCCTTGTTACCACGCGGATGCCTTGAGCCTTTCAATACTTTTTCTTTATCAGCTTTATCAAAATAAAATATTACCTCAGCATGCGAGTATTCTGTAATTCCCTTTAATGCTTCTGGAGTGAACTCATCTGTCAGCTCAATTTCAGAAATAACCTTTCCCCAGAAATCATCAGTAACTTCTTTTCTGGAGTTTTTAACGTAACCGATAGGCGTTAATTCAATTTTCATAAAACCCCTCAATATTAATTACAAAAATAAAAAAAGCCGAAAACCGGCTGATTAAAATCACGAACAATAAATTTACACTTTGAGCCGAAGGCGAAATCCCGCCCAGGCGGGACTATACACTCAAAACACTAATTTTATACTCACTTAAACTGAGCATGATCTTTCATGATATACTTTATTTCCTTAGCTTTAACAAATGATGTTAATTTAGCCAGCTCATATTCATCAACATTCCTGAAGTTCATACCGATCAATCCGCCTATTATAGCACATGGTATAGTAAAGAGTCCGACAACACCCAGGGTAGCATCCTTAGGAAGGAATTTTATTTTCTTCTTTCCCCAGAACTGGTAGACGAGGAAACCGCCGACAAAACCGAGTCCTGCACCGAATGCAGCGCCTGTTTTCCAGTACTTCCCGTTATCGAACCTTATCCTTGCGATCTTATCTGTGTTAACAATCTTATAAGCGCCGGTATCAGATACAAGAAGCAGGTTCTCATGTATTCCAACAAGCCTTGTATGCGGCAGCCCCTGCCCGTTCTTATAAATAATGCTGCAGTGGTCAGTCTGTGATAAACATACCGAGCAGAATAAAATTAAACCTGTAAACGCAATAAAAAGATTTTTCAATAAATTGTATTTATTTTATGTAAATATAGTTAAAAATGTA
>JAPUEV010000280.1 GCA_027492415.1 Ignavibacteria bacterium | reverse complement strand
CATATAAATTTGTACCAAGTGAATGGAGAGCATAAACGCCTGAGCTGAAGCCAAATCCAACGTTTGCCCAGCTTGTACCGTTCCATCTCCCTATCCTGTTTGTTGTAGAGCCTCCGATGGATGTAAATGTGCCGCCTACATATAAACTTCCGTTATAAACACGCATAGAGTAAACTGCTCCATCATCCATACCAACTCCCAGTGAAACCCAGCTTACACCATTCCATCTTGCAATTTTATTTGCAGGAAGGTTATCTGCCTGGTTAAAGTTACCACCGGCATACACAGATGAATTATATAAAGCCAATGAATAAACATCATTGTTAAAACCGGTGCCAATCGTATCCCACGCGTTCTGCCATTTAGCAATCCTCAATGCATTCTTACCGTTAACAACTGTAAAGTTACCACCGGCATAAAGTGCAGATCCGGAAACAACCAGAGAATAAACATTACCGTTAATTGTTGCTCCTGTTGTATTCCATGAAGAACCGTTCCAGAAAGCAACTTTGTTGCAGCTGACACCGCCGGCAGTTGTAAATTTTCCGGCTGCTACAAGAAAATTATTGTAGACTGCTAATGCAAACACCGAATCATTTGTACCTATACCCATTGGTATCCATGCAGAACCATTCCACCGGGCAATATTATTAACAAGCTGTCCGCCAGCTACTGAAAAATATCCCGCAATGATTATGTCGCTGCCAAAAATTACAGTTGCATTTACAGTACCTCCTGCACCTGTACCTAATGGCTGCCAAACCTGTGAATTAATATTTAAAGCTGTGAATGATAATATCAAAAGGGAAAAGAGAAAATTGCGAATTTTGGAACCTGTAAATATTTTCATATTACTATCCCCCATTTAAGTGATTTTTCAAAAATAATAACTTTTTTTTGATTTTTTCATCCAATAAATTTACATTATTTATGAAACTTTATATTGATAAATTGGCTTATAGCATATAATATTTGATAATTATTTAAACCAGGAGGTATTATGTCAAGAAAGCTTATAATCAGTATTTTTTTAGCATTTTTCGCGCTTACAATTAATTTATTTTCAGTTACTAAAGGTCCCGGAGATAAAGTTGATAATTTTTCCATAACTAATTACGATGGCTCCAGCTATAATTTATCTGATGCATTAAGCAAGTCTGATAAAGGAGTTATTGTTATGTTCTGGTCAACAGAGTGTCCCAACGTTCAGCCGTATAATGACAGGATAAATGATTATGCAAAAGAATATATAAGCCAGGGATTCACGGTTTGGGCAATAAACTCCAACAGTACAGAAAGCACTGATGCAGTTTCTGAACATGCAAAGAAGAATAGCTATATATTTCCTGTTCTTAAAGATAATAACAATAAGGTTGCTGATCTTTTTGGGGCTGTAAAAACACCTGAAGTTTTTGTATTAGGAAAAGATAATACAGTATTGTATCATGGCAGAATATCTGATAACAAAGTATCCTCAGAGCAAACTACTCATGATCTTAAAAATGCACTGGATGAAATTGCAGCCGGAAAAGAAGTTTCGGTTAAAGAAACCAAAGCATTTGGATGCGGTATTAAACGCGCACAATAAATATAAAACTGAACTGAACACTCAAAATTGAATAATTTTAAAAAAGTTTTATTTTCCGCAGGCTTAATAATGTTAATGTTTGCTTCCCTGCACTCCCAGGAAGTAAGACAGTTTAAATCAATTGATGAATTCAAATTGATAATGGACAGCACAAAAGGAAAGGTTACTCTTGTAAATTTCTGGGCAACATGGTGTCCGCCATGCGTTAAAGAATTTCCTGAACTGGTTAAGCTTTACAATAACTACAAGGATAAAGATTTCAGATTATTATTTGTTTCTCTGGATGATAATACAGAAGTGGAATCCAAGCTTATTCCGTTTTTAAAGAAACAGGGTGTGGATTTTTTATCCTATCACGCTGATCTTAAAAAACCGGAAGATCTTATTGATTTTATTGATAAATCGTGGCAGGGAGAAATTCCTTATACAAAGATATACGATAAGGAAGGTAAATTGCTCACAACTTTCCTTGGCAGCAAAAATTATGAACAATTTGAAGCTGAGATAAAAAAAACAATCGATTAAAACAATTAAGTTTAAATTTTCCGTAACTAAAAAGCCCGGTTATTACCGGGCTTTTTTATTATTTCAATTGAATTATCCGGGAAGCTTTGCCATTTGGAACCAGAAATCCTCTATTGTTTTAACAGCCAGTGTATACTCATCAAAATCTACAGGCTTTGTTACATAACAATTTGCATTCAGGTCATATGATTTAAGAATATGGTCTTCTGAGCTTGAGCTGCTTAGCATTATGACCGGAATTTTTTTAAGTTCAGGGTCATTTTTAATATTTTCAAGTACTTCAAAACCGTTCTTTTTAGGCAGGTTAATATCAAGCAGAATTATATCAGGTTTAATCCTTTCGGCATATTTCCCCCGGGCATAAAGATAATTAAGTGCATCTTCACCATCTTTAGCAACAGAAAAATGTTTATCTATTTTGCTTTCACTGAAAGCTTCCTTTATCAAACGAACGTCGCCTTCGTTATCTTCTACAAGCAATACCTGTAATGTTTTCGGGATATAATCCATTCTGAAAAATATATATTGATTAATATCAAAAATACCTAAATTAAATACTAACAACAAGGAAGGACTGCACAGGAAAAAGCTAAATTATTCCTTATCGGGAATTGTAAACGTAAATGTAGAACCTTTACCCGGTTCCGACTCAACCCAAAGATGTCCGCCTAGCTTTTCAACGATCCTTTTACAAATAGCCAATCCAATACCCGTACCGGGATATTCAGAGCTGTTATGTAACCTCTGAAATATTATAAATATTTTATCACTGAACTCTTTATCGATACCTATACCGTTATCAGAAACCGTGAACAGCCATTCATCACCGGCGTGTTTAGCCGATATATTGACAACAGGTTTAGTATCCGGTTTTCTGAACTTTATAGCATTGCTTATCAGGTTCTGGAATAACTGGTTTAACTGGAGTTTATTTGCTCTTACTGTAGGCAGGTCATCAGAGTGAATCTCTGCCCCGGTTTCTTCTATTGCAGCAGCCAGGTTTTTCCTGTTCTGCTCAATTAACTTATTAACATCTACATCTTCCAGCGGGGCTTCTTTAGTATTTACCCTAGAATAAACAAGCAGATCATTGATCAGTGTTTTCATTCTTACTACACCATCTACCGCATAATTGATGAATTCATCAGCCTCAGCTGTTAAATTACCTTTGTACCTTCTCTGTAGAAGCTGAATATAGCTGGCAACCATTCTTAAAGGTTCCTGCAGGTCATGGGATGCTACGTAAGCAAATTGCTCAAGCTCTTTATTTGATTGCGAAAGTTTATCTGCAAGCTGTTTTAATTTTTCTTCATTAGTCTTATGTTCAGTAATATTTATCAAAACGCCTGCCATATGTGAGTCACCGTTATTGCGTACTTTGATCATATGGTCTTCAACCCAAATATACCTGCCATCTGCCCTGCGAACCCTGAATTCAAGGTTCAGAACACCCGGTGAACCGATTTTATGCCACTCTTTTGTTTTTTCGTCAATATTTTTCCAGTCACCCGGATGCGTTATAGTTTTGAAGAAATCCCTGTTATTGAACATTTCAGCGTTATAGCCCAGCATTTCAAGGACGTTTTCAGACATGAATTCTTTTCCGCCGCCTGTTTCGTAAAGTACTACATCCTGTAGGTTCTTTAACAATGTTGCAAGTCTGAACTGAGTTTTGCTTAATTCTTCCTGTGCTTTCTTAGCTTCGGTAATATCACGGTGCGAACCCCAGATCCTGACTAATGAATCATTCTCAACAATTCCAACCAGGTTATTGGTAAATATCTTAATATTTCCGTTTTTGTCCTTTTCAACAGATTCAACATTATCTATCTTATAACCGCCCATTATGCTTTTCCTGATGTAATCGATATTCTTCGGATCTGACTCTATAAGAAGCTCACCTATCCTGGCTCCTGCTATATCACCTGCGGATTCATAACCGTACATTTTCGCAAATACATCATTACACTCTGCAAGATAGCCGTATTTGAATACATTTTTAACCTGTTCATCAATAGGAAGCTTCACTGTAATCGGTTCAAGAAATTCAAACCTCCAGATTCCTTCTGTACTTTGTTTTACAAATGCCCTGTATCGTTCTTCGCTGTTCCTTAATGCTTTTTCTGTTTCTTTTCTTTCAGTAATATCGCTGTATATACCATATACACCTATCTGGTCCTCTTCTAGCTTAATAGGATATGCAAGAACTGAAACATCAACTGTACTGCCGTCTTTGCGCTTTCTTTCAGTTTCCCTGTGTATAATTTCACCCCTTAAAACAAACAGTGTCATTTGAGTGGCTTGTTCAAGCATACTTTCTGGAACTATAATATCATTGAGTGTCTTACCTTTTATCTCATCTATACTGAACTGGAACATACGTTCAAAACCTTTATTAGCATTTAAAATCCTGTCCTGGTTATCAAGTATTACAATACCTTCAGGAGAGTTTTCAAACAGCTGCTGGAAATAAGATTTCTGCAGCAATATTTCCTGTTCGGCTTTTTTCCTTTCCGTAATATCACGGTAGTTCAGTACAATCGCACCAATGGCAGGATCATTAATAAGGTTATGAGCTGTTGCTTCGTGCCACATCCATGTTCCGTTACTGTTCAGCATCCTGAACTGGACATTATTAACAATCTTTCCCTGTTCAGCCAGAACATCATCAAATAATCTGTGTGCAACAGGAATATCTTCTTCGTTTATAAATTCATAAATACTCTTGCCTATATAATTTTCTGAATTATACCCGAGTATTTTCCTAACAGAAGGACTTGCATAAACAATTTTACCGTTTTCATCCACTAAGGAAATCTGGTCTGTGATATTTTCTATTAATGACCTGAAACGCTTATCTTTTTCAGTTAGCTCTTCTTCAGTTTTCTTTCTTTCAGTTATATCAATACATATCTGGTTTATAGCAACTGAATTTCCCGAAGGGTCATATTCAGCATATAAATAAGTATCAAGCCATACTACTGTATTATTACGGTTTATTATCCTGTAATCAATATGCTGTGTCCCTGAATAATTTATTTCGGCCCATTCTTTATAGAAATTAAAAACCTTTTCCCTGTCGTGTGCATGTATCATTTCGATAAGCTGGTTTTCAGAAAGGGAATTAAATTCTTCCATTTTATAACCTGATTGCCTGATAAACTCATCGTTAACAAAATCATATGAACCGTTCTTCAGCATGATCCTTGTTACAGCCACAGGGGCATTTGCAGCAAGGTTTTTATACTTATTCTCATTCTCAATTATTTTTTCCTGAGCTTTTTTCTGCTGTGTAATATCAATACAGATCTGGTTGATTGCAAGTACTTTTCCGTTCTCGTCAAAATCTGCAAATAAAAATGTATCCAGCCAGATAATCTCACCAGTCCTGTTATATACCCTGTAATCAATATGCTGGGTATCCTTGTAATCATTCTTATCCCATTTCTTGAAAAACTCTTTTACCAGGTCCTTATCTTCAGGGTATGCCATTGCTTCCAGGGCTTCTTTGCTTAAGGAATTATATTCCTCCATTGAATACCCGGTTTGCCGTGTAAATTCATCATTAACATATTCATATTTCATCGTTTCAGCATTTATCCTGGTTACAGCAATTGGTGCATTTGCAGCAAGATTCTTGTATTTTTGTTCGCTTTCAAGAATTGTCAGTTCAGCTTTTTTCCGCTCAGTGATATCAATACATATTTCATTCATCATTGTTGCCCTGCCATTATCATCAAAATCAGCATATATAAAAGTATCAAGCCATATTAACTCTTTTTTCCGGTTAAGTATTCTGTAATCAAAGTGAAGCATTCCCTTGAACCCGTTTTTCTTCCAGTTGTCATAGTTATCCTGAACTTTTTCTCTGTCGTCAACAAAAATTATATTGGTTTTGTCTTCCCTGGGCAAAGAGCTGTATTCTTCAACCGAGCAGCCCATTTGTCTTGCAAACTCATCGTTGGCATATTCAAAATCATTGGTTGTCATAGAAAATCTTGCAACTGATACCGGGGCATTCTGTGCAAGGTTCCTGTATTTCTTTTCACTTTCAAGCAGTGCGTTCTGGAATTCTTTATTTGCTGTTATATCCCTGCAAATGATAAATAATTCCTGTGGAATGCCATTAACATCTGATATCAGCCTGGTACTTTCATTTACCCAAATGATACTGCCGTCTTTCCTGATTTTCCTGAATTCAAGCTTAGCGTTATCCTTCTTTTTTGAAAAAATCTCGCTGATCCTCTCATTAACAGCATCCCTGTCTTCAGGATGAACTACCTTCCAGATTTCGTTTCCGATAATATCTTCTATTGAATAGCCAAGGTATTCTGCACCAAAATGATTGACTGATTTAACTTTCCCTGTAGGAGTTATTGAAAAATACATATCCGGGGCACTGTCATACAGATCCTGGAATCTTTTTTCGCTTTGCTTTAAAGCTTCTTCAGCTTTCTTTCTTTCGGTTATATCACTGGCAATACCTATATGTGCAACTGCTACCCCTTTATCATTTCTTAATATTGAAGTTGAAAGGTAAACAGGAAATTCTCTTCCGTCTTTCGATCTGTTCAGTATCTCACCCTGCCAGCCGCCTTTTTGGGTTTGTTCTATTATTTCTGTATTTATATCAGGAGGATTATTTACACTTCTGATCATAGTAATAGATCTGCCTAAAATATCCTCTTTGGAGTAGCCATAAATAGATTCAAATGCATCATTTACAAAAATAACCCTGTCGTAAAGATCTGTAATACTAACACATTCTGAAATGCCCTTTACCGCCTGGGCAAGCATATCAATTTTTTCCTGGGCAAGCTTTCTTTCGGTAATATCCCTGACAAAAAGCTGCACAACTTCTTCATCAAACAGCTTTATAAGCCGCATACTTATTTCTACATCTACATAAGTTCCGTCTTTTCTTTTGTACTGGGTTTCAAACTGGTAATTACCTTTTTCTTTAAGGGATGAATAAATCATAAATGTATTATCAATGATATTCTCATTGATAAGCTCTGAAAATTTCATTTTTCCAAGCTCATCTTTAGTATATCCCAGAAGATTGCTTGCCTGGTTATTTACAGAAATAATTCTGCCGTTGAGTGACTGAACAAAAATTGCATCTGTTGCAAAATCGAAAAGGTTACGGAACTTTGTTTCACTTTCTCTTATTGCATTTTCGGATATTTTTCTTTCGGTAATATCCTGAAGGATAAGAACTGCACCTGTCAGTCTGCCTTTTTCATCCCGAAGCGGTGAGGAACTGTGGTCAATTGATATTTCCCTTCCGTCTCTGGCTATCAATACGGTATGGTTGCTCCTGCCAATGACAACATTTTCAGCAAGTACGCGTTCTATTGGGTTTTTCATCGGCTCACGTGTATCTTCATCTACCAGCTTCAGCAATTCATATACTCTTTTTCCTGATGCTTCAAACAAAGTATAGCCCGTAAGCACTTCCGCAACTGGGTTGAGAAATTTAATGAACCCATACTCATCTGTAACAATTACAGCATCACCTACACTTTTTAATATAGCGCTAAGCCAGCGTTCAT
>JAPUEV010000279.1 GCA_027492415.1 Ignavibacteria bacterium | reverse complement strand
ACACTGCCTTTTTACCTGGCTGCAAACGGGAAACTGTTCTTTTCCGGAGGTTTTCCAAATACAATTGAAACCGGTTTTAATCCTGTTGAATTTGCACCTGTTGACAGCTTAACAAATTACCAGGCTATAACTGTTCTTTCTACAACTCCAACTATAGTATATGATAATGCATACCCGGAGCTTTCATTAAGCTCAACAATTGACAGGATAAGGGGAATTATCTACAAACCAACTGCACGTGTTATTTATAAGATGCCATTAAATCCAACTTACGATACAACAAGATTAACTGTTTGCATTAAAGATGCTGTTTCAAATCCAAAAGTTTTTTTACTTACTGTTCCATTAAACAGGTTTAACGGTAACAATAATGCAGCGGCATTTTTAAGAAGAGTGCTTGGAGTTGATTTCAATATTCATAACTGATATGATAAAACATTTACCAAAAATACTGATCATTCTTTTAATACTGACTGTGAATATCTTCAGCCAGACAGGTACTATTACAGGTATTGTTCTTGATTCATCAAAGAACCCTATACCGGATGTTAACATAAAGATAAAAGGAAGCTACCTGGGCACAGCATCTGATATTGACGGTAAATTCACAATTACAAAAGTACCCGAAGGATCTTATGTTATTGCAGTATCATCAAGTGGCTACAAGACAGTAGAATACACTGATATTACAGGAAAGAGTGAGGACACAACCGAACTTAAGATCAACCTGAATACATCTTCTTTTACAGTTGGCGAAGAAATACTTGTTGTCGGCGAGCGTCCCCTGCTTGATATAGAGCAGACAGAGAGCAAGCATGTAATGAACGCCAAGGATATTGAAGGTAAAATTGTAGAAAATGTAATTGATGTGGTTACTCTTCAGCCCGGAGTTATAAAACAGGATGACGCATTATTTATCCGCGGCGGCAGAAGCGACGATAACTCATTCTTGCTTGACGGCGTTTCAGTACAGGATCCCCTTGCAGGAACGGGCTTTGGGCTTCAGCTTTCGGCACAATCACTGGAAGAGGTTGAAGTAATAACCGGAGGTTATAATGCAGAGTACGGCCAGGCAACATCAGGCGTTGTAAACGTAAAAACAAAGGATGGTAATTACGAAAAATATTCTTTCAACCTTTCATACAAGAGGGATAATTTAGGCTTCAATAAAGATTCTAAGTCTTCATTCAATACAGATGTACTTGAAACAAATATCAGCGGACCTGAGCCAATAACAAAATTTTTATTCAAGAAGCTGCTTGGAATTAAGTTACCGGGAGAAATAACATTCTTCGGTAATTTCTTAATGAATATTTCAGACGGCTTTACATCAGTTGCCGGATTGACTGATGATAACTTCCCCGGGTATAAATCAAAACAGCTTTATTCCTCAATTTTTAAAGGGACAAAGTTCGCGCCAAGGCAGAACAATAACTGGTACTGGCTTGCAAAGGCTACATGGAAGATAAAAGATAACATGAAGCTTACATATTCATTTAACCAGTCAGTTGCAATTAACCAGAACTCACAGAGCCTGCAGACAAACCTTGAGTATGTTGAGCCTGACCCCGGTTACCAGTATAACTTCCAGGAAATTTTAGATAATGCAAATACGTATACTCACCTTAATATTTTCAACAGTGTCGGGTGGGAGCATGCAGTAGGTACAAAATCATTCTATGAAATTAAGCTCACAAAATATTATACACAGTTAAGGGTTGATGCAAACGGCTTAAACTGGGACCAGTATACCGAACCGCAGGATATTATTAAGCCGCCGTTTGTATACTACCCGACAGGAGATCCCAACAATCCATACGGTATTATTCCCGGTGACGGATTTTTTGATGTAGGAAATGCCTACACATGGCATGACCATTTTGTAAATGAATACAGGGCTAAGTTCGATTTTAATCATACTTTCAACGATAAGAACAGGTTTAAAGCGGGATTTGAAGCAGCATACCAGGATATGCAGCTGGTTGATATTTACAAGCCATGGATAGGAACATTCGGGCTTAACAATGATGCATACAGGGTATATCCTTCGTTTGGTGATATTTATGCGCAGGATAAGATAACATTCAAAGGCATGATACTTAATGTCGGTTTGAGGTTTGACTATTGGTTCCCGGGTAAGCTTGTTGATGATGCTATTGCAAATCCAAATGCAGTAACAATACCTGATGAGATAAAAAAAGCATATATGGAAGATACTTACAGCCTGTTCGGGCGGAGGTGGAAAGGCAGACTATCTCCAAGGTTAGGTATCTCGCATCCTATCACAGATAACCAGACACTGTTTTTCAGCTACGGGCATTTTTCAAAAAGACCCAAGCCTCAGTTTGTTTATGCAAAGATAGGCAATGTTAGCTCTAAATCATCGTTCCAGAAGTTCGGCAATCCGAACCTGAACCCGGAAACAACTGTATCATATGAGCTTGGCGTAAGGAACCAGTTCACAAACGATGATGTGTTCACAATTACAGCATACTATAAAGATATATATGATTATGTTGCAACGGTATCGGCAAAGATAAGTGACCCAAGATTTGCGGGCCAAAGCTTTATAACTTACGTTAACCAGGATTACACAAAATCACGCGGTATTGAGCTTGATTATAAAAAGCGTATCGGTAAATGGTTCAATGGTAATATCAATGCAACGTACTCTATCGCAACAGGAAAAAGCTCTTCACCGGACCAGGGATACCTGGTTGCTACAGGCGGCGCTTTTGAAACTATAGGCGAAAATTATTTAAGCTGGGATAGACCCCTGCAGGTATCTGCCAATACAAGCTTCTTCTTCGGCAAAGGTACCGGTATTTTCGGTTTCGGCAAAAATGTTGTTGATGATATTTCATTCAAGTTCAGGGCATTCTACCAGTCAGGCAAGCGTTACACTCCCCAGTTACTGGTTGGCTATTTATCAGACGGCAGGCCGGAATATGAATCTGATATAAATAATCCCCTGAGCAAGCTTGCAGCAGACTGGTTCTGGCTGGATATGAGCATTGATAAATATTTCCGCTTCAAGAACATGAAGCTTACATTAACATTTGAAGTTACAAATATATTTAATATTAAAAATGCGGCTATAATAAATCCGGTGACAGGTAAGGCATATGAATACGGCGATCCAACACCGAACGGGTGGAATGACCCGCTTTACCCTGACCTTCAGGCGCCGCTTTCACCATATCCGTACAACCCGGCAAGGTTCCTTTCTCCGCGCCAGTTAAGATTTGGTATATCGTTCCAATATTAAATAGTGAAATGGTGAAGCAGTGAAATAGTGAAAAGATTATGCTGCCTGATGTAATAAGTTTGTTACATCTGAATTTGAAAGAGATAAAGCAATAAAACAGATGCTGAAACAAGTTCAGCATGACAGGGAAAAATATTATTGTATCACCCTGAACTTGTTTTAAGGTCTAAAGATTTTAATATACAAGATGTTGAAAGATACAAAATAAAGTTGAAGTAAGAATAGATTCCCGCATTCGCGGGAATGACAAAAAAATATTGAAAAAAATTAAATACATATTACTTTTTCTGCTGATTGCTTCAAATGCATCATATGCCCAGTTAATTCCGCAGCTGGGTAACCAGAGGGCAGGTACATCATCGCTGCAATTCCTGAAGATCGGCGTTGGCGGCAGGGCTACTGCAATGGGTGAAACATTTGTTGCTGTATCAAATGATATAACTGCACTCTACTGGAATCCCGCCGGACTGATGCAGTTCAATGAGAACGGTGTGCATTTTTCTCATACTGAGTGGCTTGTTGACCTGAACCACGAGTTCTTTGGCGGAGTTTACCGTTTTGGCGGGAACAACGCTCTTGGATTAAGCGTAGTATCACTCAATACTCCCGCAATGCAGAAGACAACTGAATTCCAGCCGGCAGGTACGGGTGAATTTTTTAAATACGGTGATCTTGGAATAGGATTAACATTTGCAAGGAAGCTTACTCAGCAGTTTTCTTTCGGAATAACAGTAAGGTATGTTGAAGAAACCCTGGCAGAGCTTAAGATGCGCGGTTTTATGTTCGATCTGGGAACGTATTACTGGACAGGGCTCTCGAACACGCGTTTTGCCGTAACGATATCAAATTTCGGGCCGCAGGTAAAACCCAGCGGAAGCGTAACAACATCTACAGGCGGTTCAGTTTCTGACTTCCAGGCATTCCCGCCGCCTACAATGTTCAGGATTGGTTTTGCTTATGACCCGATAGATAACAAGACAAACAAGCTTACTACAACAATTCAGCTTAACCACCCGAATGATAATGCCGAGAACCTGAATATCGGGGCAGAGTATTCATATAAGAATTTCCTGTTCTTAAGAGCGGGTTATAAGTTCAATGTAGAATCAGAAAATTATTCAGCTGGAATTGGCTTACGAGCACCGATATCAATAACAACAGCAGCACTGGATTACTCAATAGCCAATTTTAAAGATCTTGGATTTACACACAGGCTGAGCGTTAATTTACTGCTGAATAAGAAGAAGTGACAAAGTAAAAAGGCAAAAGTTAAAAGGCAAAAGTAAAAATAAAACTGATGCTTAAGAGTTAAGAAATAACAAGTACATTTAACCGGACAATAAATATAAATGGATTCCCGCCTTCGCGGGAATGACAAAATTTTGGATTATTTAAAAAAATACATAACAGGTTTAATAATAGTACTGTTTTCAGCAATGCTGTTAAATGCATGTGCTGATGGTGATCTATCATTACAGGACTTCCCTATCAATGTTGACCCCGGAACGATAGGTGATACGACATATATTCCCATTACACCGATAATCACCGGCTTTAACGAACCGGTAGATATTCATTTTGGGTATGACCAGCAGATTTATGTTGCAGATAAGAATAATGACAGGGTTGTTCAGCTAAACCTTGCCGGCGCGGTGGTAAGCTATTCTAACTTTATATTAAGACCTAAAAAAATTACGCAGGACAGGAATTTTGACCTGTTGGTAATTGCATCGGTGATAGATACAATACCGCCTAATATTTTAGATACAGTTGATGTAGTTTACAGGTTCAAATTACAGCCAAACGGCGGTATATTAAGCGGCGTAACACCAACTATTGCATTCCGCTCGAACCAGCCGACACCAATACCAGGTGATCATGGCAGCTTTACGGGAATTTCGACTTACCAGGATAATTATTATTTGGTAACACGTTCAGGTGTGAATAATTCCAGCCCGATCGATCCCGATAACGCAATATTTAAAATTGACAGGTTTGATAATACCAACCCGGTGCCGCAAAGGCTTGCAGGTTTTGAAGTAGAAGGCCAGGGATTGCTGTCGCTTCAGCAGATTTCAGGCATATCAACATTCACATATAACAATACAGATCTTATCTATGTTCAGAAATCATCAAACGCTGCGTTTAAGGTTCAGTGGTGCGTTTATGATGACATCGATGAAATTTATACCGCTAAGTTCGAACCCTCAAGCGGCGTAGATATATTAAGGAACGGACTTATGACAGAGCCTTCAGATATAACGCTTGACCAGTTCAATAATATTTATGTAATTGATTCCTATAAAGACTCATTGTATAAATTCAATTCACTCGGCAAGCTGAAATCAGAATCATTCGGCGGAGCAGGTACTTCCCCTTCCCAGTTCTCAAATCCTCTGGGGGTAGCCTTCTTTAACAAAACACTGTACATTTGCGATACAGGCAATAACCGCATTCTCAGGTTCATACTTTCTACAGATAATAATTAAAATTTAAATATATTTTCAAATGAAAAAAGTAATTTTACTTTTATTAATGAGTGTAAGTATTTACGCTCAGTATATTCCCATTGATTCAGTACGCAGGCAGGATGCCAACGGTGTACCTTACCTGCTTGGACAAACTGTTACTGTTCGTGGAGTAGTTACAATGTCACAGGAGCTTGCAACACCGCTGGTTTACTTCCAGGACCCAACAGGCGGTATGATAGGCTATGACGGCACATTCTGGACAAATACCAATAATGGTGACAGCGTAGAAGTGACCGGAGTTGTTACCCAGTATAACGGATTAACAGAGTTTACCCCTGTAAACAGCTCAACCTTGCTTGCAACCAACAGGCCGTATACCCCAAGAGTTGTGACCTGCAGCAACGTAAGACTTAACGGTGAAACATACGAAGCGCAGCTGATAAGGATAAACGGAGTAACTGCTGTACACAATACCTCGGGCGCAAATGTTACCACATGGACTACATCAGCATCAGGCACAAATTACAGGGTCCTTGTAGGAAGTGATTCAGTTGAGATAAGGATATATTCATCCACAAATATTGCTAATGCTCCTATTCCTTCGTTCCCGTTTGATGTTATTGCGCTGGTCAGCCAGTTTGATTCATCTCCTCCCTATTCATCAGGATACCAGATACTGCCGCGCTCATTGAGTGATTTTATCGTATCCGGCAGCTCGGGTCCGTTACTCAGCTCGATTAGCTACTCAAACATACAACAGACAAGCTTAACAATAAACTGGCAGTCATCAACAGCATCAGATTCAAAAGTGCGCTGGCAGCTTGCTGACTCAAATTACCAGGTAATTGCTTATACAGATTCAGTATCAAACGCTTCTAATGTTACAACTCACTCAGTAACTGTTTCAGGTTTACAGCCGGGAAAAATTTATTACTATAATGTAAGCTCAACAGACGGCAACGGCACTACAACAAGTGCGCTGCAGTATTTCTGCACACAGTCAACATCAACCGGCGCAATAAATGTTTATTTTAACCGTTCAGTTGATACAACTCTTAATTCAGGTGAGCTTGCGCAGGGTAATGTTAATTTCGCAACCAAGCTGCTTAACAGGATAAATGCTGCGCAGTATTCCATTGATATGGCGCTCTATAGCTGCAATGACTTAACGCAGATAAGGGACGCGCTCATAAATGCTAAACTACGGGGAGTCAAAATACGGTTTGTGTATGATTCAAGGACACCGCAGGCGCTGGTAAATGAAATTGTCGCAGCAGGCATACCGATGTTACAGCGTACATCAACAAGCGCTATTATGCATAACAAGTTCTTTGTATTTGATTACAGGTATAATACTTCACAATCGAACTGCTGGGTATGGACAGGCTCTACAAACGTTACTAATGACCAGTTCTATAATGACGCCAATAATGTAATTGAGCTTCAGGACAGGACGCTTGCTGCAGTCTACACGCGTGAGTTTGAGGAGATGTGGGGTTCCGCAACTGACCTGCCAATAGTTGCGCGCTCAAAGTTTGGCGGAGCAAAGACTGATAACACTCCGCATAAATTAAACCTGAACGGTACACCGGTAGAGTGTTATTTTACACCGGGTGATAACAGCTCACAGCAGATACAGAACCTGATAACCAATAATTTTGATTACGACTGCTTCTTCAGTATATATGTTTTCACTGATTTCAATATTGCAAACAGGATGAAATCACGATACACCAGCGGCCGGTATGTAAAAGGAGTGTTTGACAGGGATACATCAGGCGGTGTGTACCAGGAAATGAAGGGATTTGGTCCGTATGCATGGAATCCCCCGGCAGATATACTTATAGATTTCGCAGAAGGTTCCGGGATTTTTCATCATAAATATATGATCATAGATCCTCTGAATACATCCAGCAATCCTGTAGTTGAAACAGGTTCATACAATTACTCCAATGCAGCTAATAACAGCAACGATGAGAACCTGCTGTTTGTGTTCAGTCCACGCGTAGCTAACCTATATGTGCAGGAATGGTATAAGAGGTACAAGGTTTCAGGCGGTTGGGGGGGGGGGGGGTTTTGTTTTGTTTGGGGAGAGATAGACGAAACGATGGAGGTGTATGAGA
>JAPUEV010000278.1:7662-7909 GCA_027492415.1 Ignavibacteria bacterium | reverse complement strand
TATAAAAAAGTACCTGTTGCGCCTATAATACCTGAAACAGACGAAGAAAAAAAATGGTATAACGATGCGCTCCTTCGCAGGGAGCAAAGGCTTAACCAGAAACACGGAATAATACATAAATAACCTGCTTAATGCCAACTACTGATATAGAAGAGAAGCTTACATTAAAAGCAGTTAACCTTACAAGGAAGTTTGACCGCAGGCCGATATTTAAAGATGTGAACTTTGAGCTTACCCCGGGAACGGC
>JAPUEV010000278.1:0-7652 GCA_027492415.1 Ignavibacteria bacterium | reverse complement strand
ACCCGGTTACCGCAACTGCCATTACAGGCCGGAACGTCTCAGGGAAATCAACCCTCATAAAGATAATTGCGAATTTACTCATTCAGTCTTCAGGTGAGCTGAACCTTTACAAAGGTACCCAAAAGATCAAAAAGGAAAACATATATAAATATATCGGCTTTGTATCGCCGTACCTGAACCTTTATGATGAATTCACCGGTTATGAGAACTTAAAGATAATTTCTGATATCCGCGGGTGGGGACATGATAATATAGATAATGCATTAACCCGGGTAGGACTTATCCACCGTAAAAACGACCTGCTGAAAATTTACTCCTCAGGCATGAAACAAAGGCTTAAGATAGCGTTTGCTATTTTACATAACCCTGAAGTGCTGCTGCTTGATGAGCCGACAAGCAACCTTGATCTTGATGGAATTGGCGTTGTTGATGATATTGCTAATGAATACAAAAAGGACCGTATATTAATTATCGCCACAAATGATGCGCACGAGAGATCACTCTGCAGCAACGAAATTAACCTGAACGCTATTGAACACTGATTTTACAGATATAACTGATTGGAACAGATAAATCAAAATAATTTACTTCATAAAGAACTCACTGATGTAATTATCAGGTGTTTTTATAATGTTTATAATAGCCTGGGCTTTGGCTTTCTTGAAAAGGTATACAATAATGCAATGTTTATAGAGTTATCCGGGATAGAGTTGAATTGCGAAAAACAAAAGCCAATTAAAGTATTTTATAAAAATAATATTGTTGGCGATTATTTTGCTGACTTGGTTGTAAACAATAAAGTAATTGTTGAACTAAAAGCATGTGAATCAATTTGTGAACCACATGAGCTGCAGTTAATTAATTATCTTAGAGCAACTGATATTGAAGTAGGACTATTATTAAACTTTGGCAAAAAACCTGAATTTAAAAGAAAAATTTTTACAAATGACCGGAAGAATATCAGTGCTGATCTGTAATATCCGTAAAATCTGTGTTCCGGAGACTGCGAATGTATAAACAGGCATTGGCAATATGCAAAAAAGATTTTAACAGCGAAATACGCACACGCTATGCCATTAATGCGCTGCTGATGTTCATTATTGTTGTGATATCAGTAATAAAATTTTCGCTGGGTGAAGATAAGCTCTCAAGCGAAATGAACGCAGGGCTTTTGTGGATAATAATATTCTTTGCAACTTCAAACGGACTCTCACGCGTTTTTGTTTCAGAAGAAGAGCGCGGAACTTCACTTGTTCTGAAATTAAGCTCAGACTCCCGTTCGGTTTTCCTGGGGAAGCTTATCTTTAACACATTCCTAACATTCATAATAAACTTCTTCATAATTTTTCTTTACATAATTATCACCGGGCTTGATATAAAGAACCTTGGTTTATTTTCACTCACTATCGGGCTTGGCAACCTTGGACTCTCAGCAGTTATGACAATTATTGCAGCGCTGATATCCAAAGCCAGCTCCAAAGGAACCCTGTACCCAGTGCTCTCATTCCCGCTGCTATTACCGTTACTGCTGGCATCAATAAGCGCAACATGGCTTACAATTGACGGCGTGCCGATAGATGCAATTGCAGGAGAGCTGCAGATGATGGTATCTTATACAATTGTTGTAATTACAGCATCATTCCTGCTGTTTGAGCTTATCTGGAACGATTAATGTAATAATTACATTAAAATCCTTACAAAACTGAAATCATAAAATAAAGGAAGAGCCACAAGAATAATAATCACTGTATTTATCAGCAGTGTAAAAATTTTTACACCTTCTTTATGGCAATATTAACTTGATATATCGGTAAAAAACTTTTAGATTGAATTAACAAAAGCGCAGGAGATTTTAAATGGGATTATTCGACGATATAGAATTCGAAGAAGGTTCTAAGAGAAAAAATTTAGATAAAGAAGAATTGATAGATGCCTTGCTTAACAGGCGAGAGCGCATCATGCCTGATCTTGATCTTGATTCAATAGATGATATTGTTAATTACCTGCTTGAGCGCAATCTTCACTCAAAAGCTGTAACCTGCCTTAACACATTGCTTGATTACTTCCCGTATTCCAACGAGCTGTGGCAGAGAAAAGCCATCATTTTCGATCATAAAGGTGACTACAACATGGCAATTGAATGCTTTGATAAAGCCATAAACCTGAACCCAAATGATGAAGAGTCACTGATAAACAAAGGTATAACCCTGGATAACGCCGGAAGGTATACTGAATCACTTGTATGTTTTGATGATGTACTCAACTTTTCACCCAATAATATAGATGCCCTGTTTAATAAAGGGCTTATACTTGAAAAATGCGACAGGTTTGCAGATGCTATTGCATGCTTCCAGAAGATAATTGAGCTGGAGCCTGACCATAAGGATTCATTCTATGAAATGGGCTACTGTTATGATTATCTTGACAGGCTTACTGATTCACTGAAAGCTTATGAAAAGCATATCGAGATAGTTCCATTCAATTATAACGCATGGTATAACAAAGGGGTTGTACAAAGCAGGATGGGAAGATATTACTACGCCATTGAAAGCTATGAAATGGCAATATCCATCAATCCCAAATTCTCATCAGCATGGTATAACAAAGCAAACGCTTATGCCAGCCTTGGTATCTTAACCCGTGCTATCAGTGATTATAAGACTGCCTTAATCATAAACCGTAAAGATGTATTTGCCTTATATAACCTGGCAAGCGCTTATGAACAGATGGGCAGCTACCGTGATGCAATTGAGAATTTTACAAAGGCAGTTTCATTTGATGCCGGCCATTATGAATCATACTTCGGCAGGGGCAACTGCTATTACCAGATGGAAGATTTTAACAAAGCGCTGAGGGATTACGATAAAGCCGTTGAGCTCTTCAAGGAAAACTCAGAGCTTTGGTACGCAAAAGCTGATGCTGAGTATAACCTGGGCAAGATACCTGAATCAATTTCCAGCTATAAAACTGTCCTGGCATTGAGTCCGGATAACCAGCAGGCCTCGCTTGATCTTGCAAATACATATATAGAAGTAGAAGAATATGAGCTTGCTGATAATATCCTGGTAAGCCTCACTTCAGCAAACCATTCATGGGCAGAGCCGTATTATTCCAAAGCTAAGCTATACTTCCTTCAGGGTGAAGTTGAGCTTGGGCTGAATTATATTGAAATGGCTTTTACAATGAACCCGCATGAAAGATTTGAGTTTGAATTTGAAAGGGATTGGGAAAAAGTTCTGCAGTTCCTGATAGCAAGAGATAATTAATTTTACTGAAAAGGGGAGCATCTGCTCCCCTTTTTGTTTTAAACCATTACTCCTTAATAACTACATCAAGAACTTTTTTATCTTTTATCTGAAGCAGGCGTTTGCTCTTCAGCCGGCGTACAATATCGTAATTATGAGTGGCAATAAAAACAGCCGTACCTTTGTAATTGATATTCAGCAGCAGCTTTATTATCTCAAATGAAACGAACGGATCTAGATTGCCTGTAGGCTCGTCGGCAATAAGTATATACGGCTCGTTTACAATAGCGCGGGCAATAGAGACCCTTTGCTGTTCACCGCCTGAGAGCTCATGCGGCATTTTTTTGTATGAATCGAACACTCCCACTTCATTCAGCACGTTAAATACTTTTTTCTTTATCACATCAGGCTTCAGGCCTGATAGATAAAGCGGCAATGCGACGTTCTCGAACACATCCCTGTCATTTAAAAGCTTGTAGTCCTGGAACACAAACCCAATCTTGCGGCGTAAAACAGGAATTTCAGGCTTCTTGATACTTCTGGAGCTGAAGCCGTAAACTATAAGCTCGCCAGCCTGCGGAAAAAGCTCCATATTGATCATTCGCAATAGTGAGGTCTTCCCCATACCGCTTTCACCGATCAGGAAAACAAACTCGCCCTTATCAATTTTAAAAGATACATCGCTGAATAATTCTTTTGCCGGGTATGAAAATTGTATGTTCTTGAATTCTATCAATTATTTTTCAGTTTATTTTCCTGGTTTAGCAGCAGCTTTACCGGAAGTGTTCCTTTTTAGTTTTTTCCTGTTTTTTGAAAGTCTGTCAGCCCATTTGATCGCTTCTACAAGGCTTACTTCGCTTGCCAGGTTCCTGCCTGCTATATCAAATGCAGTTCCATGGTCAGGTGAAGTACGGATAAAGCTAAGTCCGGCAGTATAATTTGTGCCTTTATGTCCTGCAAGCATTTTGAAAGGTATAAATCCCTGGTCATGATACATTGCAAGTGTCATATCATATTTAAGATATCTCTTTGTTGCAAAATAACCATCGGCAGATTGCGGCTCGGAAATATGCATATCCTCAAGCTTTAACATCGCATCATTAATTGCGGGAGTTATAGTTTTTCTTTCCTCATCGCCTATAAAACCGTTATCACCCGCATGCGGGTTCAGGCCTAACACTCCCATTTCAGGTTTCTTAATTCCCAGGTCATACTTAAGCGCATTATAACACACTTCAAATTTCCTCAAAAGCAGTTTTTTTGATATCAGGCTGCCTACATCCTTTAGCGGCGGGTGCGTTGTTGCAAATGCTATATTAAAGATATCCGAAAGCATAACCATGCATGTATCTTTTGCGCCGCCAAGCTCTGTAAGCATTTCTGTGTGTCCTGTAAAATTGTAACCCCCAAGGTTCAGCGATTTCTTATTTATGGGCGCTGTTACAATAGCGTCATACTCACCGCTTAAGGCAAGCTGAATTGCCGTATCTATTGCCAGCCCGGAAACATAACCTGATTCTTCGGTTATCCTGCCGGTATTAATATTAACATTTTCAGCTGCAACGGGAATGATATTAAAATTATCCATGGATAATTTTATTTTAAACAGCTTTGCATAATATGAAAGAATAGATATCGGCGAAACAACAGTTATATCATATTGTTTAATGAAAGAACTCTTTTTAAGGGTTTTCAATATTATCTCAGGCCCTATACCGTTGATATCGCCAATTGTAACAAGAATTCTTGTTTTCATCTGACAAATATAATTTTAATGCAGTGTATAAGCAATGAAGTTCAACTTTGAAATGCATTCAACAAACCATGAATTTTACTTATATTTGTATGTACCTGAACACTTAAAATACCAAAGAAATGCTAAGAAAAATAAACCTTTTTATATTTTTTATAAGCTCTGTTATCCTTTCATCCATATCCCCCGCGCAGGAAAAGATCAGCGAATACGAACCATCTAAAGTAATTGAAGGCAGTAATCTTACACTATTTACAAGTCCTAATATCCGGCTTGAAAAAAGCAGGAGTAATTATACAAATAAACCTGTATTCGGTTATTATTTTGATCTCAGCGCAGGTTATACCAAATGGCGCTTTACGGATAGAACTGATTACTCGGTAAGGGCAACAGTGAATGCTGCGACACTTAAATTGAGGTTTGATGACAGGGATGAATATTACTCATCAGCTGATGTTGATTTTAAAGGCGGGTTAAGTTATTACCTGCTGAAAAATAAAATTTTCACAGGCGTATATACACGTTTAAATTCAAATTTTGATAAATATAATAAGCCGGGTTTAAGCGCTTCAATTTATCCGTATATAGGATATGGTAAGATCACCGATGCTTTTATTGTGAATGAAACTTCTAACTTTGAAAATGTTTTAAAAGATGAAAAATATATTTCAAAACCGTTCGATAAAAAGACAAGAATGCTCCTGAATTCCCTGCTTGATAAGAGGAACGGTAGTGTTTTCAGAAGCCTGTATAAAGGTGATGATGAAGTTGAGTTCTTTACTGCACTTGAAAAATTACTGCTTGAAGAAAAGATAATAGATAAGCCGCTTAACGCCAGGGTAACTATGAGGCTTTACCGTACATTATATGACAGGAATTTTATCCTCTTCCCGATTTACAAAGGCTTCCAGGTCCAGGCAGAATTTATGCACAAATTCCAGAACACTAATGACACTTTAGAATATCCGCAGACTCTTTCTTTAAATTCTGCTTATGGTTTGCCGCTCAGCAACAGGAGTGCTTTGCTGTTTGCTGCCAATTTTGTTTTCCCGTTAAACAGTGAATATACAGATGATTATTACTCTTTCAATCTCCACTCCCCCCTGTTTTTAAGGTCTGAATTTGAACAGATAAATAATTTCAGCACATTAAGACCAAGGACATACGGTAATGGCAGGAAAATATACAGCTATAAATTTTCAGCTGCAGTTAATATTTTTCACTATATAACCCCGGTCATTGGAGTAACCGGAAAAATTGAATATTCAGGCGCACACAGGAAAATTGATAACTATACAGATTACCAGTTTTTAGCTTACGGAAATATTCTGTTTAATATAATTAACAAATTAAGGCTCTCAACGGGAGCAGTGTTTTATTATTATGATAATAAAGATTTCTATATGTCGCTGGAAAACACATTATCATACTATATTTTCTGATAATATAATAACATTAGACAGCCTGGTACCTGGCTTTAAAATAACTTCTTGCAGCCTCTATCCTTCGTTTTATAGATGGGTGTGAGTATGACCAGAACTCAACAAGCCTGTTAGGCTCATCATCGGCAAGGTTCTGCTCTGCAAGTTTTTTCATTGTGCTCTCAAGCGAATCAGGGTCATGTGTTGTATCTATCGCATACCTGTCAGCTTCAAATTCAAACTTACGCGATATTCCCGCTGTTAAAGGACTCGTTAAAAAACTATATATCGCGGCAATCACAGCAAGCAGCAGCAAAGCGCCAATTTCATACGGCTGTGTGAATCCAAACACGGGCAAGAGCTTAATGTAAATCTGTGACATAACAAATAACCCTATGAACGTTCCAAATAGCGAAATAAATATATTCTTTGTAATATGTCCGCGTTTGTAATGACCCAGCTCATGCGCAAATACTGTTTCAATTTCTTTTTCAGTGAATGTTTCAAGCAAAGTATCACCCAGAATTATCCTTTTGGTTTTTCCCATTCCCGTAAAAGCGGCATTTGCCTTCTTTGTGGTCTTGCTCATGTTGAACTTGTATATACCGCTCACTTTAAATCCCGCTTTATTGCATAATGCCATCAGTTTATCTTTAAGCTCTTCATTTTCTATCGGTGTAAACTTATAGAATAACGGGAATATGAGTACCGGCGCGATCTGTGCAAGCAAAACAGAGTAAACCCAAACAATACAGGCAAGGTAAAGCCACCATAATGCATAGCTTGAAATAAGCCAGTAGAACAGAAATGCAATGGGAGCTGCAATGATGCTTCCAACCAGTGCTCCTTTAGCTTTTTCACCGATCCAGCCGAAAAACGTCAGGTTTGAAAGCCCGAATTTATGTTCAAGCCTGTAACCAAAAACATAATCTACCGGAAAGGAAACTATTGAGCTGATAATACCGATTACGAGTCCGTATATAACAAGCGCAAGGTAAGGATTTGCAGTAATGCTGTATGCATAAAGCTCAAGCTTTTTGCTGTAACCAAACCACAGGAAGAGTATTAACAGAACAAAAGAAATAACTGATTCAGTAATATTAACTGTCAGCTTTATCTTCTCATATTTTTTTGCTGATTCTTTTCTTGTTTCATCCATAATTGCAAAATTATGGTTAATAAAGGAGAGATTAAACGGAAAAAAAAGCTTCACCACTAAGACACTAAGTCACA
>JAPUEV010000277.1 GCA_027492415.1 Ignavibacteria bacterium | reverse complement strand
AAAAATACACCCGTATCACCTTTAGAAACGAAGCATTTTTTTTAAATTTGTCAAGCGGTTTTAAGGGTAAAACTAAACGGTTTCACTAAAAACATTGCATTTTTAAGCTATTTTGCATATTTTTTGCATATTAAATAATACTAATTGTCCGCTAAATATTAAGATGAATAAAGCAAAATTTCTGATCATCATTAGGTCACTTAACAAAAAAGATTTTAAAGAATTTGGCAAATTTGTTCTTTCGCCGGTTTATAATACCAACCCTGCAATAATAAAGCTTTATAATTATCTTAAAACTATTTCTCCAGGCCTGAAAGAAGACAAGTTATCAAAAGAATTGGTTTACAGGGAAGTTTTCGGAAAAGAGAAGCTCAATGAAAGGAAATTAAGGAACTTAAGCTCTGAAATGCTGACGTTACTGAATGAATTCCTTGTTTATACTAACGTGAGGGATAATACATTATTAAAGAATAAGCTGTACCTTGAACAATTAAGCAAAATTGAAAATGACTATATAACAGAAAAAGTTAAAAAAGACACCAAGCAAATATTAAACAGCGCAGATCTCAGCAAATATCCCATAGAAGATATTCTCAGCTTTCTGGACCTGCTGATAAATATTGAATCCGGCAAATATGATAAGAATGTTACTAAGGAATTTGAAAAGATCCTGGAGCATATAAATATTGTTATCTTAAATTTATCCCTCAGATATTTCAGTACAGGCAAATTAATTACATCAGCATTTAAACACAAATTCAACACCGATTTCCTTCTGCATGTCTGCAGTTACATAGAAAAGCTGGATCTTAAAACCCTGCCTATAATGACCCATGTGTATTACTATTTATTCAAGCTTAGAACAGAAAAAAGCGAAGAATATTACTTTAAGCTGAAAGATATATTTTTGAACAAAAAGAACGGTTTCAGCAGAAGCGATGAGTCATCTATTTGCCAGTTCCTGCTTAACTTCCTTACAGAAGAAAGGACCATAGAGAACTTTGAAAGATACTGCAATGAAGAATATGAATTAAGGAAACAATATATCAACAGCTTAATTGATAAAAGCAAATATATGCAGGATAGTATTTTTATGAATTTTGTACTTCTATGCATACGGCTTAAAAAATTCAGTGAAGCTGAAGAATTTATAGAAAAGAACAGCTCAAGGCTTAACCCTGGAATAATGTCATACGTCATCAATATTTCAAGGGGCAAGCTGTACAGCGCTAAAGGGATGTTTAAAGAGGCCATAAGCGCATACAGCAGGGTAAAATATAACCACTGGTATTACAGGCTGCAGGCTTTAAGCAACCTGGCAATGTGCTTTTATGAAATAAATGATTTTAATTCTGTATTAACGGTTACTGAACAGCTAACCGCATTCTGCAATAAGAATAAACAGGTTTACCCTTTCATGAAAAAGAATCAAAAAACCTTCGCAAAAAGGCTTGTACAGTTCCTGGATATTAAGAATGAAAGTGATAAGGAAAAGCTTGTAATATTACTGGAAGATATCAATACTTCACCCAGGTTTTCATATAAGGAATGGCTTTGCGCAAAGATATCTGCAGAAATAAAAAAAGCCCCGTAAACGGGGCTTTAAAAAAGTAAAAATTTGAAATTTGTTATTTCCAGTTAATTCTTACACTGCCTGAAGTAAGCATGTAATCAAAGCAGTCATAAGCCCTGATCTCATATCTTCCTGCATCATAGAATGTGATCTTTTTCCAGAACCAAACCCAGTTCTTTTCTGTATCAACATAAATGGTATTATCATAAGCACCGTCTTTGCTGATCTCAAATCTTACTGAGCGGCATGCTACTTCGTAAGGAAGCCTTACAAGTACGTATACATATCCGCCGCCTGAGCCGATATTGAATGTGGAGCTTTCTGTTATTGGATAACCGTCATCTGTAACACCTTCGCAGAAATACATGGTCTGTGAGCTTGATTTCTGGCTGATTGCAAATAACGCTATCACAAATAATGATATTGTAAATATTTTTTTGATCATTTTGTGGCGACCTTTCTTTATATGTTTTAAACTTCTTAGTAAAAAGAAGCATCCCTGTTAAAGGATGCTTCCCTGTAAAAACCTGCTATTTATTTCATTGAAATTTTAACTTCGCCTGATGCAACCGGTGTTCCGTCAGGTTTTAATGCTGTAACTTTGTAATCGCCTGCGGAGTAGAATGTATGGAATTTATCGAAGAAGATATAATCCCAGTCAGGCTGTACATCAAATTTTTCTGTAGCTACGATCTTTTCGCTGGGTCCAAGCTTTGTTATCCTTAATTCAAGCTTGCCAACACCTATCTTTTTGCCGCTGCCTCTAAGATCGATCATACATGTAAAGTAACCGCCGTTCTTTCCGATAATGAACTCATCAGATTTGCCTATTTCTTTGCCTCCTGTGTATTCTTCACAGAAATAGAGCTTAACATCGCTTGATGAAGTTTCTTCTTTTTTGGAATCGTCAGTTTTTCTTTCGTCACTCTTAGTATCTTCTTTCTTGGTATCTTCCTTCTTGGTATCCTCTTTCTTTGTATCTTCCTTCTTATCATCTTTGTTTGAGCTGCATACATAGCCAACCGCAAACATTACCATTAAAGCTATTAAGAACTTTAATTTGTGGTTGTTTAACATTTTATTTTCTCCTTTAGAAAAGTTAGTTTGAATAGATATGTTTTAAAACTGTTTTACCCCGTTTGAATTTAAAGAAATGCACTTAAATTGAATGGAAATCTGCCCAAAATTATGCATTTTTTACAAAATAATCAACAATGAATTGTAACAATTCCATGTATTTTGAATATTTTTAAAATTCCAGGGAAAAGTCACATGATCTGTATGAATGGGTCAATGCCCCAATTGAATAATAATCCACCCCTTTTTGCTGATATTTGGCGAAATTCTTCATATTTATTCCGCCGGAAAGCTCAACCTTAAAGCCATTGATTTTCAGCAGGTTAATAGCCTTTTTAAGGTCCCCTGGCTTAAAATTATCCAGCATCACTACTTCAACCAGCCCTTTACCCCTTTTAATTACTGTATCAAGCTCTTTAAATGTTTTTACTTCTATTTCAAATTTTTGTTTCAGCACAAAAGGAATTCTTTGCTTCAGCAGAAACTGCATAGTACTTTCAATGCCGCTTAAAGCTTCTATATGGTTATCTTTTATCATTACAGCGCTCATCAGGTTCAGCCTGTGGAAATCGCCTCCGCCTGTTTTAACGGCAGCCACTTCAAACAGCCTGAAACCGGGAGTGGTTTTCCGCGTGTGAAGTATCCTGGCATTTTTGTACTTCAGTAATTTTACAAAGCTGCCGGTAAAAGTTGCGATACCTGACATCCTCTGCAAAAAGTTCAGCGCAGTCCTTTCTCCAAGCAGCAAAGTTCTTCTTGAAGCTGTGACTGCAAGAACTTTCTTACCCTTTTTTACTTTATCACCATCAGTTGCATAGGTTTTAAAAACAGTATTTTTATCAATAAGCTTATATACACGTTTAAAAATATCTATTCCGGCAAGTATACAGTCTTCCTTGCAGAGCAGTACAGCGGTCAGCTTTTTATCACCGGCAGAGCCTTTTAGAACAAGCCTTGTGGTTACATCTTTATGAATTTCATCTTCACTGAATGCAAGCTTAATTGCTGATGTAATATTGTTATCGTATTTAGTATAGAACTCTTTTAATGTCATGGCTTTACTTATTTTTTAAAGCACTTTAGTTCAGAATGATCCTTCAATCCCTCAGGCAGCACTGCGTCATCTATCAGCAGCAGAGGGATACCTTCTTTAACGGGGAATTTTGCGCCGCAGTTCGTACATTCAAGTATATCACCGCTTTCCTTCAGCGGGTATTTACCTATAGGGCAAACAAGATCTTCTATATATTTAACATCGTTCATATCTTAGCTGAATTTAGGAGTGATGATATCTAAAAAATCCTTTGGCGGCCTTACCGGCTTCATTGTTGCCAGGCTTATGAATGAGTGCACAGTATAACCCGTTACAATAAGCTTGCTGCCTACGAACAGCTCATAATCTATTTTTACCCTAACGCCCGGCATATTCCGTAAAAATGCTTTTATAATAACTATATCATCATACTTTGCGGTTGATAAATAGTTTGCATGCGCTTCTATGACAGGCAGACCGTAATTCAGCTTTTCAAGCTCTGTATAAGGATAGCCCAGCTCACGCAGCAGTGTGTTCCTGCCTGCTTCAAAATACTCCAGGTACCGGCCGTTGTTTACAATACCCATATTATCGGTATGCGCGTAAAGAACTCTAATATTTATTTCAGAATTTATCAATATTATATCTTTTTATTCACCACAGAGGGCACAGAGGCCACAGAGTGATTACAAAACAAATCGTTTTAATCCATTTTTGAGAAGCTGTACATTGAAATTCTTTAACAATCCCAATTTACATTTTAATAATTTCATATGTGTTAATATTTGAGCGGAATCTATCGGTGCCAATGCTTTAGACGATTTTAGCTCAACAATCAGCCTGTCTTCAATGAATAGATCTGCCTTGAAGACGACATCTATTGTTACTTCGAAATATTTCAAAGGTACCGGTTTTTGTCTTTCTGCTTTTAATCCTGCTTTTATTAACTCATAAAACAAACAAGCTTCATATGCCGATTCAAGCAACCCGGGACCTAGTTCCCGATGGACTTTAATAGCTAAACCAATTACTATTTCCGTTAATTCATTATCCGAAAAATTTTCTTTGGTTCGATCATTTTTTCTCAGTGCTCTCTGTGCACTCTGTGGTGAATGCTTTTAAATCTTCTAAAATATCTTTCCCGGATTTAAGATATTATTCGGGTCGAAGGTTTTTTTGATATTGCGCATCAGGTTCAGCTCAGCCTCTGCAATTGCTATCGGCAGGTATGCTTTCTGCGAGTAACCTATGCCATGCTCACCGGATATCATTCCTTCAAGCGATACAGTAAGCTCAAATATTTCCCTTATTGCCTTATCAAGATTTTCTTCCCAGCTTTTTTCATCAAGCTTATCCTTCAATATGTTCACATGTATGTTACCATCTCCGCTGTGGCCGTAGCATATTGTTGTAATTCCGTATTTAGCTGATATTTCTTTCACTCCCCTTATGAGCTTTGTCATATTGGCACGAGGTACAACTGTATCTTCTTCCTTGTACGGCGAAATTGATTTCACCGCTTCACCGATACCGCGCCGGAGAGACCACACATCCTGAACCTTCTGCTCATCTTCGGCAAGCACCATATCAAGCGGGTTAAATTCCTCGACCACTTCGGCTATCTGCTCAATATCCTTATCAAGTATCTCAGGGTAATTGCCGTCAACTTCTATAAATAACTGTGCTTCGGCTGAGCTGTTGGGGAATTTCTTGTTCTGCCGCTCTTCTGCTGCTGTGACTGCGGCTTTTTCCATGAACTCAATCGCCGAAGGTGTTATCCCACGCTGGAAAATCTTTGCAACTGCATCAGTTGCGTTTTCAAGGGAGCCGAATGCCGCAAGTATGACTTTTTTATGCTTCGGCAAAGGTATCAGCCTGAAAAATATTTTCGTAATGACAGCCAGTGTACCTTCGCTGCCAATTATCAGCTGCGTAAGATTATAACCTGTAACATTCTTTAATACTTTGCCGCCGGCATTAATAATTTCACCTGTTGGCAGAACAGCTTCAAGACCCAGGACATAATCTTTGGTAACGCCGTATTTCACGGCTCTTGGTCCGCCGGAACACTCAGCAAGGTTACCACCTAAATGACAGGAGCCGCGCGATGCCGGGTCAGGCGGGTAGAACAGCCCAAGCTTTTCCACTTCTTCCTGGAATACCTGTGTAATTACGCCCGGCTGAACTGTTGCCTGGAAATTCTTTGTATCTATCTCAATTATCTTATTGAAGCGGACCATGCTTAGACAGATACCGCCGTAAATTGTAAGCGCGCCGCCGGAGAGTCCGGTGCCGCCGCCACGCGGAGTGACGGGAATGTTATACTCATTTGCCAGCCTGAAAATTTCTGAGATCTCCTCCGCTGTTCCCGGCTTTACAATTACTTCAGGGGGGAAGCTGAGGTCTTCGGTCTCATCTTCAGAGTGCAGCTTAATTGATTCCTCATCATACAAAACAAATTCACTGCCAACAATTGCAGTTAGCTTTACGAGTATGGCGGGAGTTACCTTATTATACATTATTTATTAAACCCGTTTGACTGTTTATGGATGGCTATAAGCTTTTTTAAGAGCGGCTCAATTTTATTAAGTTTTAGCATACTGCTTGCATCGCTTAATGCGCGCTGCGGGTCAGGGTGTGTTTCTATAAATACTCCGTGAATGCCAACAGCAGCGGCGGCTTTTGCAAGCGGCTCTATGAATTCAGGATTGCCGCCTGAGACACCTTTATCTTTTGAGGGCATCTGTACGGAGTGTGTCGCGTCAAATATCACAGGGTAGCCGAACTTCTTCATTATTTCAAGCGAACGCATATCAACAACCAGGTTCTGGTAGCCGAAAGTTGTGCCGCGCTCTGTTACCATAATTTTATTATTGCCTGCTTCCTTAACTTTTTTAACAGGGAATATCATATCATCCGGGGCAAGGAACTGTCCTTTTTTAATATTGATAATTTTACCTGTCTCAGCAGCAGCTTCAAGCAATTCGGTTTGCCGGCATAAAAATGCAGGTATCTGAAGCACATCAACAAATTCGGCGGCAATTTCGGCTTCCACTTCTGAGTGAATATCCGTCAGTACGGGAACTTTAAGCTTTTCCCTGATATTACCAAGTATTGTAAGCGACTCAATTACTCCAATGGACCTGAACGACGTGCCGCTTGTACGGTTAGCTTTCTTATACGATGCTTTGAAGATAAAAGGGATACCAAGTGATTCTGTGATAGCTTTAAGCTTTTTTGCAGTTTCAAAGGTAAGCTTTTCAGACTCCACCACACACGGACCTGCAATTAAAAAAAGCTTATTGGTGTTACTTAAATTAAAGGTCTTATTACCGTTCTTTATAAAAATTTCCGGTTTAACTGATGATCCCTTATATGCCTGTTTTGTCTTCAATTTATGTGATATTTAGCCACAAAATTAAAGAATATTAGCTACTATAACAACGCAAAATAATATATCATTCGTGCCAGGGGAAGGATAATATTAATAAATCCTTACTTAGGGATTGATTTTACAAACATAGTTCATTAAAATTAACTGAATTTCAAACCGAAACCGCACAGCAATTATTTTAGCCATGAAAAAACTTATCTTAATAACCGCTTTTCTTTTTTCAATCACATCAATATATGCCAATCCGGCAGATTCGCTTAAGCCTAAAATGCAGCTGAAGCGTGAGAAGGAAAACAACTGGTCAATTAACTTAACTTTCAGCGATAACGGCTTTGGCATAGGCGCGGCAAAATATTTTAAGCTTTCAAAGAACATTACAATGAATGCCGCGATACTCTTCAGCGGGGCCAAAGATGACAGGGAGTTTGACCAGACCGATATTTTCGGGAATTCTGTGACACCGTACAAAGTTAACAGGCTGTTTATGTTCCCCGTATTAAATTTGGGAATGCAGGTAAGGCTTTTCAGGGATGATGTTACTGATAATATGCGGCCGTTCATAAATTTTGGCGTATCACCTGCCGCAATTATGTATACACCTTACAGTGAATCATTCTTTTCAAGCTTTAAATATGCCAAAGCTAAATATACAGTTGGCGGTTATGCGGGTATCGGGCTTGATTACATGACAAACAAGACATCCGGCTTAAGCTTTAACTTAAGATATTACTACCTGCATTTATTCGGCGAAGGCATTAACAGCATATCAACTGCTGAGATGAAGAATTTTGGCGGGATATATTTTATATTTGGTTATAACCTTTTGAAGTAAGGGAAAAAAATTTAAATTCATGCCTTTC
>JAPUEV010000276.1 GCA_027492415.1 Ignavibacteria bacterium | reverse complement strand
GAAGGGTTTTGTCGCCCTGAGCGGAGTCGAAGGGCAGAAATCCTCTGCTACGCCTTTAGGAGCGCTACGACTTAAAACGCGATAGCGGAGAAAGCTTGTCGAAGGGCTGCTAGCCCACGCAAAACCCCCATTTACAACCAAAAATCGCATAAACAGCAATTTTATCTAACGAAATCCGTCACGTTTTTTAGCGAAATCCGTATACAGTGAATTCCTTATTTACCCCTACAGTGAATTGCCGATTTACCTCTACAGTGAAATGCTGAACTATTAGGTTTACGGGGTAATTCCATATTTACTTAGGTTTACGATTGTTTTAGGGTCCACCCAAAAGCTATATTTGTATCACTAATCGGTAGGGAAATATAATAGCGGAAGAGATTATTAACTAATAATTTTTTCAAAAAGGAAATATTTTAAAATGAAAGCTATTACAATCCAAAACCGCTCAAACACGAAGTTATTAACAGCAATGATGTTAATGCTTCTTTTTTTATGCATATCCGGCAATATATCAGCAAAATCCACTGAAAATATCGATCTCACAGAGCAGAACACACTCACAGCTGCTGAGCTAGAGCAAAGCGAAATATTAACAGTAAATACAGATATTCTTTTCAGCATTTCAATTCCAAAAGGTGAATATATCAGGTTTTCGATATTTGATACAAAAGGCAGGGAGCTTAAAGTGTTAATTGATGATAATAAAGCCCAGGGTGATGTGGTTGTTGATCTCGGCAAGGCTAATCTTGAAAGCGGCACATATTACTACAGGCTTGTTGTAGGCAAATACAAAGAAGTTAAAAAAATGAATTATTCAAAATAGAATTATAAGTGTACTTAGTTAAATCTCCAATGTGTAGCACAGAACCCCTGAAAACAGCAGGGGTTTTTTGTTTGTACTTCATCCAATGACTTTTGGCTTTTATCCTCACTTGTCATCGGATGAATGAAAACAACTCATTTGTTTTACTCGCCGACGTTGGTGACCTTAGAAACAAGGCAGGAAACACCAACGTCGGCGGAATAACTCGGTTATTTAACCAGCACCATTTTTTTCGTTTCCTTAAACCCTGGTGTTTCAAATGAATAAAAATACATCCCGCTCGCAAAATTAGTCCCATCGAACTGAACCTCATAACCGCCGGCTTGTTTAAAATCATTCATGCTGAATATTTCCCTGCCAATCAGATCATAAACTTTTATCGTTACATTGGCATCATTTGGTATTTCGTATTTTATATTGGTTACCGGATTAAATGGATTGGGGTAATTCTGGTGAAGCTTAAAATCCACAGGTAAACTGCCGGTGTTAATATTGATCCCTATAGGATTAATTTCCCCAAATTTGTTTGTTTTCATAACATACAATAATTGGGGGTCAGTAAGTAAATTATTATTAAAATTGAAAAACTTCGCATCACCGCTTATAATAAATCCGCTGTCACTTGTTTGATACAACCCAAAGCCTCTTATATCCAAGGTATCTTTTTTATATTTCCTTTCCCATATTACATTTCCATTTGAATCAATATTTAATATAAATACCTTATTTGTATCCAGCGCAGGATAATTTGTACTTTTTCCGGTAATATAGTATGAATTATTATATCTGCTTTTAACAGAACCTTCTCCATAAAGCATTTGATATTGAGTATTTGTATCACCATAAATTTTAGACCACTGGAGATTTCCATTTTGATCGGTTTTCAAAAAATAAAGTCTGACATTTTGGTTGCTGTAATAAATATTACCAAAAACAATAAAACCATTATCGTTAGTTTGAAAGACTGAACTTCCGCTTTCAAGTATAAGACTCCCAAAAGACCTTGTCCATAAAGTATCTCCAATTGAGTTAGTTCTAATAAGGTATATTTGCCCATTGTTGTTAATATTTATACCACCTGTTAAAATATATCCATTATCGTTTGTCATGCAAGAATTTGTCAAACCCATTGCACTATTAACAGGAGATATAAACTTAGACCAAACTTTTAGACCATTAGAGTTAATTTTAATATAATAAGCTGACATTTGACCGCTTGAAGTTGCATCTCCACTTATTAATAAGCAGTTATCAGACGTATTGATCATATTAAAAACATTCAAATTATAACCCGGCTCTGAAATATATTTTTCCCAAATCTTCGTTCCGCTTGGTGAATATTTTACAGCATATAATACGCCTGAAGATGAAATAGAAACATAGTTACCATCAGGTGATTCTACAATAGATTGCATAAAACGAAAAGGTGTGTAGCGTACCCACAAAGTGTCGCCAAAAGGATTCAGCTTGCATACAAAACCTCCAATATCATATTTTACTCCGCAAATTATATAATTTCCGTCACTTGTTTGCTTTACTGAATAACCGCTGGTTGTAACTGATTGAAGATAAGTTCTTTCCCAGGTTATACTTTGTGCAAGACCTACTCCCTTTAACAATATAAAAAAAAGCAATAAAGCAAAAATCACTTTTGCAAAAAAGTTCAATGGTTTGTCAGGTTTTTCTCTCATTATATTTTAAATATTATTTAGAATTGTATCAAAAGCGCATGTTTTCTGTTTTTCACAAAAAACTCTAAAGGATTCGGGTCTTAGTATTATTAACTTTCTAAAATAACTCATATTGTATCAATTATCAATTATAAAGCATAATATATCACCAATTGTTATTTTACGCATATTTCCCGCCAGCTATGGCTATGACTCTGGTGTAATCGCATCCCAATAATCCGACAATATTGTAACCCGAATCGCTGATTCGGTACATGACGTAACGGCGTTGTTGGCAAAAAAGCAAATATCATTCAATGCTCCCCTCCTGTTTTTAGGAGGGGAAAAAACAAAACAATCGGTAGATTGTTTGTTTAGGGGTGGTAACGCCTTTAGATCTCAGTCGGGGTTTAGCTTTTAAACTTAGCGCCTTCGCGTCTCTGCGTGAAATGCTTTTTGTAAATACAGGATTATTTTTAACCCCTGTAACCCGAATCGCTGATTCGGTACATGACGTAAATAGGTTTGAAAGAAATAAAAGCATATGTCACCCTTACAGGGTTCAACATATAGAAAAATATCAACGGCTACAATCATAACAACACTGCTAAAGCAGTCCTGCGGCCCTCTGGGGTAAAAAAACATCCCCCCTTCCGCTTCTAAGAAGCCGAAGGACTGCCCCGACATGTGGGGGAGTTAGAGCTTCATGAATCATGTATCCAAAATTATTCGATAACTTTGTTTACCTTACATCTCAGTCGGGGGTTTAGCTTTTAAAAAATTTGCGGCTCTGCGGTAATGGCTTTTGTTTTTACAAACAGCTTAAAATTTTCCTTGCATTTGCAATCTGCATATATTATATTACGTAATATGCTTACTGCATAATACGCAATACCATTACACACAATTTCATGCAAATATCAAACACAAGTCAACAGTTAATTGATACATCATTTTATTCCGCTGGACTGCCAAAAGTTTCGCTGGAATCGATCGGAATTCAGCTGGAATCGTTTGACTTCCGCTGGATAGCAAACGGAATATGCCCAAAACGGGCTGAAACCGCTGTCCAGCGTTTGTTTGATAGAAAAACGATGTTTCCGCTGGACATTCATCCGATGACTCTAAGATTGACAGTTTTAAGTGAAGTGGAGGAATTAAATTTATTTAATCTAAAATATGAAGTTATTTAAGACACAATTTAAATTTTTAGTTTTCTCTCCCCTCTCCGCTTGGGAGAGGGGTTAGGGGGTGAGGGTTTGGAACTTCTAAGCATTTCTTTGCCTTGAAACTCTTGTTAATAATGAGTAAAATAGTGCTTAAATTTCCCGAAAAATAAATAAATTTTCAAATATTTAATGAATAAAATGAATAAATTCAAAATGTACGGAATTCTGTTAATTATTGCTTTAATGGCATTTTCTGCTTCTAACTGCAATAAAGGTAATAAAACCCTTGTTGATATCGGAAACGATAAAATTACTTTAGGTGAGTTTGAAAAACAGTATTTAAAAACTGTCGGAAACCTGGATACCGCGAAAAACAAATCCATAGATGATAAAAAACAGTTCCTGAATTTATACATTAATTTCAGGCTGAAAGTTAAAGATGCCAGGGAAAGAGGCCTGCTTAACAACCCTGAAATACAGAAAGATGTTGAAGAATATAAAAGGAATTTCGGGCCAACCTACCTTGTTGATAAGGAAATTGTAGAATCACAGGTAAAAGACCTCTATGAAAGAAGAAAAGATGAAGTAAGAGCCTCTCATATACTTATTAACCTCCCCGAAAACGCTCCTCCGCAGGATTCAATTGCCGCATACCAGAAAGCTGATTCCGTTATTGCAAGGCTTGAAAAAGGAGAGGACTTCGGCACGGTTGCAGAAATGTTTTCAAGCGATAGAACAGTTAAACAGAACCACGGAGACCTATATTACTTTACAGCAGGTATGACTGTACCTGAATTTGAAGATGCGGTGTACAGCATGAAGGTCGGTGACTATTCCAAAAAACCGGTAAGAACAATGTTCGGTCTCCATATTATCAAGCTTACAGACAGGAAACCAAGAATAATGTCTGTCAAAATATCACATATCCTTATCCAGGATAAAAGGGATTCATTAGGCAATGTAATTGATTCTGTTGCTACTTACCAGAGGGCGCTTGATGTTTACAATAAAGCCAAAGGCGGCGAGAGCTTTGAATCACTTGTACAGCAGTTCACCGAAGATGTAGGCTCAAAAGCGCAGAACGGCGATCTTGGCAACGTAGAAAGAAGAAGGCTTGCCCAGCCAATTGATTCGGCAGCATTCGTTATGTCAGTTGGTGATATCGCAGGTCCAATCAGGTCACCTTACGGATGGCACATTGTAAAGAAATTCGGCGAGAAAAAGACTGAATCATTCGAAAAGGAATATGAGAATATAAAGAATGAATATAAAAAGACCAAGAAATATAAAGATGATTACGCAAAATATGTTGAAACATTAAAGGCTAAATATAACTTTAAGATATCAGACGAGGGATTTGGCTTTATGAGATCAAAATTTGATACTGTAAAAACAATATCAGATTATAATATCGATAGCCTCTTCACACCGCAGGATAAAGAAAAAGTAATTGCTGTATACGATGGCGGCCAGGTAAAGATAATCGATCTTATCAACCACCTGAATGTTAACAGGGATTTTTCAAGGATGGCATTAACAACTGAAACTGTCAATGCTATGATAAAATCAGCTTCAGAAAGCCCGATACTTAACATGAAGGCTAAGGATATGAAAATTGAGAAAGATGATGAATACATTGCAAATATCACAGATTACGAGAACGGTTTGCTTGTCTTCAGGGTTGACCAGGATGAGCTGTGGAGCAAGGTAAAAGTGAACGAAGAGGATATTACAGCGTACTACAATACAAATAAATCCAAATATACCAAGACTGATTCAACAGGCAAGCCTGTAAACAAAACTATCGAAGAGGCAAAACCTGAAATTTCTAACGAGCTTCAGCAGTTAAAGTATAAGGATACAGAAAAAGCATACCTGGATGCCCTGAGGGCAAAATATCCTGTAACTATCCACGAAGAGATATTAACAGAAGCTTTTAAGGATTAATACAGGCTGCATAAAGCAGGTTTTAAAGTAAAAAGTTTTTTGAATCAGAATTTAAACAGGATATTTAAGTAAATATTGAATAAAATAAAAATATTATTAGCAGCGCTCAGCCTACTTGTAACAGTTAATATCTTTTCACAGGGTGAAGGAGATAAGATAATTGCTATAGTAGGCAATGATGTAGTTCTGCAGTCAGACCTCAACTTCCAGCTTTATACTTATATGAGCCAGAATAACCTGCAGGATGTAACCAATGACATGGTTCAGACCGTTTTGCAGGGACTTATCACAGAAAAGCTTATGCTTGCCAAGGCTGACCAGGATTCTATATTTGTATCCAGCGATGAAGTCAATAAACAGGTTGAGTCCAGGATAAGGGATATGGTATCACAGTTTGGCAGCGAAAAGAACGTTGAAGAAGCATACGGCTTAACGATACCAAAGATAAAGAACCTGCTGAAAGACCAGACCGAACGCAACATGAAGGTTCAGCGTGTTAAGCAGGCTAAGTTTGGCTACGGCATTAACGTTACCAAGCCTGATGTTGTTAAATTTTACAATGATTACAAAGATTCACTTCCGCCGGTTCCGGAAACTTATGACCTCTACCAGATTGTAAGAATACCCAAGATCACCGAAGATGCAAAGTTCATTGCGCGTGATAAAGCAGAAAAGCTGCTCGATAGCGTTAAGGCGGGATTGGATTTTTCTGAGCTTGCAAAAAAATATTCTGATGATTCACTCTCCGCTATCCAGGGAGGAAGCCTCGGCAAATCAAAGAAAGGTTCCTTTGTTAAGGAATTTGAGGATGCGGCTTTCCTTTTAAAGCCGGGTGAAGTATCAGGTATTGTTGAAACAGAGTTCGGATACCACATAATAAAGCTTAATGATAAGACCGGTGATTTTATCACCGCACAGCATATCCTTGTAAAATTCCCAAGGCTTGAAGCAGCGGATTTTACTGAGATAGCATATCTTAAGGAGCTTAGGGATAAGATAAAATCGGGTCAGCTGACATTTAAACAGGCAGCCGTGCTTTATTCACAGGAGCCAAAATCAGCAGTTGATAGCGGTTACATTGGCAAGGTAAGCATAACAAATTTCGACCCCACTGAAATAGCTGTATTAAAGGATCTATCCACGGGAGAAATGAGCGACCCTGTAAAAGTTGGCGACGAAAGATATTACGGCTACTACATGTATATGGTTAAGGATAAATACCCCGAGCATAAGGCAACCCTTGAAAATGATTATGTCCTCCTCGAGCAGTATGCCCAGAAATACAAAGAGCAGAAGCTTATGGGCGAGTGGCTTGAAGAGCTTAAGAAAACAATATACCTCGAAATAAAACTCTGAATTTAAAGTACCCGGCGCTATAGTGCCGGGTACTTTTTACAACTTAACTTTTTTATTAATGCCGGGATTTTCTTCAAGTTACTCTCCCCTGTTTCTGGCTCTCTTTCTTGTAATTGCAGTTGCAGTCTCTTATTACTTTTACAAAAATACCAGCGTTGATAAAACCAAAAAGATAATATTAATAACCCTTAAATCTCTTGCATTGTTCATTTTACTTGCATTATTCATAGAACCCGTATTTTCATACTTAACCGGCGATAACAGCACCAGGAAAGATATAGTTTTAATTGATAACTCTCGCAGTAATTTAACAGGCGATAAGTTAACTGAAACAGGATCTATATTAAAAGAAACCGGCATCAGCAGGAATTCTGAAAATATTTTCAGCTTTTCCGGCAATACACAGCAGGTAAAAAATACCGATTCAATTGACTTCAATGGTTTTAAAACCGATCTTGTTTCCTCGCTACGCACAATTAAAGAAAATTACCCTGACGGCTCATATAACTCAATAACCATAATCAGCGATGGTATCTATAACTCCGGCGGTAATCCTTTATACGAGGCAGAAAAGTTCAGCGCCCCTTTTATTGTTATACCTGTGGGTGATACAGCAGTTAAAAAAGATGTAATTGTAAAGAATACGGCACATAATGATAAATCATTTACAGGAACTGCTGCAAAGATAAAAGCATATATAACATTTGATAAAGCTGATGTTAACAATTTAAATGTAAAACTGCTGCGCGAAGGAACTGAGCTGAAGTCCCAGGTTATTAATATATTGCCCGGCACAAACAATTATGAAGCTGAGTTTGAGGTAACTGAAAATGAACCGGGAAAAGTGAAGTACTCCATAGTTGCCGGCGATGTGCCCGGTGAGTTAACATACAGGAACAACAAAAATGATTTTTACATTACCTTTATTGATAATAAAATTAATATACTGGTAATATCAGGCGGACCCGGTTACGATAACGAGTT
>JAPUEV010000275.1 GCA_027492415.1 Ignavibacteria bacterium | reverse complement strand
AGCTGTTGGAAATAGAAAAATTCTTATAGAACCGGTAATATGAGTCGCCCACAATGTTCAGCCTGCCAAACAGCTGAAACCTCCTGTCCGGTGTCTTGTTATCAAGGCGCAGGTTACCCATAAATTCTCCGTTTAATTCCTCACGGGTAAGGCTGTTCATATTAACATTAACAATGATATTCTTTTCCATTTTTATATCAAGGTCATAAGTAATATAATCAGCAACGGTTGGCTCCCGTTTTTCAAGGATGTAATTATATCTTAAGAACGGGTCCAGGTTCCCGAATTCCTCCTGTGTTACGGTTATAGTTGTATCCAGGAATTTATATCCTGTTGAATCCGTAAGTATCCTGTATGTAAAATCATCGGAATATATATCATATGCAAGGCTTGAAATTGCAGGGAAGTATAATTTAGCGCTTTTTATTACCAGCTGACCTGAAACAAGCAGGTTCCTTAAATTCCCTTTAATTCGTATGGGAGGATCTCCGATACCGCCAAGCATTTCTCCGTAAAATCCGAACCTGTTCTGAATTGAAGAACCGTCAAGGAAATACATATCGCCGCTTGTAGTCAAGTCGATATCATTAACGCTTAAGCCTGCAAAGTTTATTTTCCCGTTAACATCTATATGCCTGGATTGGTCCCTGTCATTATAAATCGAAAACCTCTCGATGATAAGATCTGATTTATCTGTTTTAAGGCTGGTCTCAAACCTGTAATATAAACCGTTCCATGTAAAGAACAGCCTGCCGCGGGTAATGTTTGCATTTCCCGAGAGAACCGGGTCAGCAATTGTTCCTTTTGCAGTAATTTCTCCGTCCAAAAATCCCCTCAGGTCTGTAAAATTGGGGATAGCTTTCGAAAAGAAGTTTATCTGGAAGTTGGTGGCTTTCAGGTCAAGATCAAGCGGACTGGTAAGTACGGTCATATAAGTAGAGCTGTCCGGTGTTTTCAGCGGATTATTGAAAGGAATATTTCCGGTTAACCTTAGCTTGCCCTGTCCCTGCGCGTTGCTCATAAGCACATCAGTTGAAAGATTATTGTTTGAATAATCTATGAACGCATCAACCCTTCCGATCTTATTGTTATCATACCTTAAAAGGTTTGTGTTCATTTCAACACCAAGCGAAGGGTTATCCATATTCCCTTTAAAAGTGAATAGTATTCTTCTTATGCTTCCTTTAAAAAGCGTTTCATAGTCATCGTATTTTGCTTTTTTATTGTACAGGTTACCCGGATTATAAATAAGCTCCATTAAAGCGGGAATGCTTATATTTTTAGCTTCAGCGTATACATCGCTTGAATCATGGAATGAATATGTACCGCCAACATTCAGCTTTATATAATCTCCTTCAATAATGAATTTATCAAAATTAATCCGCTGGTTTGCGTCATACGGAAAGTAACTGACAAACATTGTATCGTTATTATAGACATCTATCCTGTTATAACTTGCAAACATTGTATCAATTTTAAGTGTAACGGAATCTGATGCAAGATCAATATTGCCGTTCATTTTAAATGTTATCATTGAATCCTGGGTGGCATTTACTGAATACTGCTGAATACCGTTTGATAACTTAAAAACAGTCTTAACACTGTCAAAGGTTCGTGTGCTTAGCCGCAGAGTATCTGCGTTAAAAGTTATAAGTGAGTTAAAAGAGCCAAAATCTCCCTTTTCGGCATTTTTATAACTAGGATAGCTGTTATAATGCTTAAATTCCGCCTGGGAATTCTTTACAAGGAATACTGTATCTTTATATGAAAAATTCCTCAGGTTCACAGATGTAGTTCCGTTAAAACCTGTTGATGAATTACTTATACTTCCTTTAACATTGCCATCAAGGTACATATCGCTCAGGAAGAACATTTTAGATATTGCCTCAGGATCTTTTGTCTTCAGGTCATAAGTAAAATTCATGTCAGAGGTAAATATCTGTGTCTGCTGTACCGGCAATAATGTATCAAGGTGGAATTTTTTTGCAATTTCATTCTGTATCATTACAATATTGCTTGCAATAACATTGCCAATTTCTGCAATTTTAAAATTACCTTTCGCGTTAAAATCCACAAGGTTAGAGCTTAATGTTATGTAATCATTTGTTCCGCTGGTAGAAATTTTTAGGTCAATTGGCGTTGCAAGGAAATCGTAGTTGCCGTAATATGAATTTGCGAGATTAATATTATATGTACCTTCCAGCCCTTCTGGAGAAATTCCCCTGCCGTTAATATCAAAAGCGAAAGTTAGATTGCTTTTATCTGTGCTGTTCTTTGTGAAAGAGGATATATCTAGATTTCGCACCTGGCCTTTTACAGAATATATTGGATTATTGAAATCCCTGATATTAACATTCCCTTTAACGCCTGCATCAAACTTACCGGAAGCATACTGTACATCCATTTCAATGTTATAACCCCGCATGTTTATCACACCCTGTGACTTATCGATTTTCTGCTCAAGAAGCTTAGTATCATGCAGCTCGTATTTTACAGTAGAGTTGATATTTGCCAGGTCAAATCCGGTTCCGTTCGCTTCAACGTGTCCGTTGATATTGCTTTCAAGTTGTTGGTTCTTTATCACTTTGCCGATATTCCCGCCGGTGACATCCACAGAAGTGCTGTAGCGAAAATTAGGCACTTTAAGGTTCATATTAAAAAAGCCTTTTGCATTTCCTGCAGAAGATTGCACGTCAAAAGTAGTTTCAAAATCCAGCGGTTCGCCTTTATATGACATAATGCCGGTAACAACGCCCACATGTGTGTAATCCGGAATTGGCAAACCCGGGGTATAGCGTTTAGTATCAACAGGGTCAATGCGGAATTCATTGGTTTTAACATCTAACCACAGGTGTTCGGGGTCAACAAGGTTTAACAACCTCCCCGAAAAGCCCAAATTTGTGTTAGGTGTTTCAATTCGGCATTTTTCGACTATTATATCATCAAACTTGCCTTTAGCCTTCATTTCAAAGAATAAGTTGCCATCCAGAAAATCAACAGCCGGCAAAAATGCTTTAAGGTCATCAAAATCAAAATTCTTGCCAACCAGGCTCATGCGCATATCCTTGCCTTTAAACGATGGCAGCCCGTCAACCTTCATGAGGTCAAGCTTATCTATAAATACATAGTCCATCTGCACCCAGCTTCGGGGTGTTTCAATATTCAGCTTATTGATCTCAGCGCGGGATTTTGAAATATAGAAATCACCTGAGAGCCCTTTCAGATCAAAATTGAAATTGGAGTTAAAGCCTAAATGATCTATCCACAGCTGTATTGCGTTTTTATCATACTGCGCGCGGGTTTCAAGTGTAAGTGCACTTATCTTCAGATTACTTGTGTTAAAGCTTGGTGAGTTTTGAATGATAAGATCTTTTACAGGCAGGTCCTGTGATTTAGAGTCAAGCATTGTAAAATTAAGGTTTTCAACACGCAGCCTTTTAACATTTATCTTCCAGTCAAACTCCGATGTATCTTTGGTGGTGTCTTCGGATGAAAAAAGGTAAGCAAAATTGAAAAGTGAATCACCTTTATCGCCCGGTATTCTTACAAAATTAACCGTGGGATTGTTCAGGATAGCTTCGGTGACATTAACGGTCTTATTCATAAGCCCGAAAATATCAAAGTTAAGCTTAACTCTGTCAACTTTCAGCATTTCGTCCTGCTTTACAGTTAAGGATACATCTTTTATTATTATTTCACTGAAGAAATTGCCTTCAAGCTCACCGATCTTTAATGTGGAGTGTTTTTTGGCAAAGTTCTCGTTAGCCATATCCACTAAATAATCCTTAACAAAGCCTCTGAAAAATGATGTTTGGGTCAATGAAACAATTAAGATCAGCAATAAAAGGAAAGCTGCAAAAAACAGAACGAGAAAAGAAAAGAAGCGTGATCTTTTCTTAGGTTTCGGAATTTCTATTTTCTTTTCTTCAGCCAAATATATTATTTAGTGTAAAGCTGAATTATTTTCTGGATGATGTTTGTAGATGAATTGTTATCCACAAATTTTATGCGTTTAATTTCACCGCCGTTATTTTTAACAATATCACTGCCAACAATTTTATCTTCATCCCAATCTGCGCCTTTAACCAGGATATCAGGCATAATATTTTTAATTGTGCTGTATGGAGTATCTTCGCTGAATATCACAACGTAATCAACCGGCTTTAAGCTGGCAACAACGTATGCGCGGTTCTCTTCGGCTACTATTGGACGCTTATCGCCTTTTATCATTTTTACCGAGCTGTCTGAATTCAGCCCAACTACCAGGATATCACCCAGAGCTTTTGCCTCAGTTAAATATTCCACATGTCCCCGGTGAATGATATCGAACACACCGTTAGTGAATACAATTTTTTTACCCTGAGCTTTTAACTCATTTATAAAGCCCAAGGAATCACTGCTTTTATATATATTCTTCAATTATTTAGTTTCTTATTCTGGAAATATTATAATCGTATCACGTTTGAAATTTGACGTTTGACGTTTCATCATTTCCGTTTATATGAATCGATAAGTGCCTGTTTGTAAATTGGAATTATCCCCACTTCTTCGCAGACAATCCCGGCTGCCTGGTTGGCAAGCATAACGGCTTCAATTATACTTGCTCCGCCGGCAAGCATAACAGCTATGGTTGATATAACCGTATCACCTGCCCCTGATACATCAGCAACTCTTCTTGCTTTGGTCGGTATATCCAGAATTACTGTTTTATTTTTTTCCTTATCAAAGAGCATCATTCCTTTTTCACCGCGGGTTAGAACAAGATACTCGCAATTCAGCTTTTCCATAAGCTTTCTTCCGGCGGTCTTAACTGAATTCTCACCGTCGATCTTCATTGCAAGAATATCAGCAGTTTCTTTCCTATTGGGCTTAAATACAGTTACATCTTTATAATCAAAAAAATTATGGAATTTAGGATCAACATATACGGGCTTACTATTTTTTTTACAGACCGAAATGACTTCATAGATCATTTCTTTTGTCAATACGCCTTTATTATAATCCTGCAAAATTACCGCTGCGAATTTTTTTATGTTCTTTTTAAAGAACTGCAGCATTTTTTTCCGGGTTGCGGCTGAAATATCATCTTTGACCTCGCTGTCAATCCTTAACACATGCTGCGCATGGGCAATAACCCGGGTTTTTGCAGTTGTGGGTCTTTTGGGATCTTTGATAATACCGATCGTGGAGAGTCCCTGTGCGCGCATTACATCAATGTAATGCTTCGAGTCATAATCATTGCCAATCACACCTATCAATACCGGTTCAGCTTCAAGGGCTTTGATATTATTGGCAACATTTGCAGCGCCGCCCAGCTTAATTTCAGTTTTATCAATATCAACAACTGATACAGGTGCTTCAGGTGATATCCTTGAAATTGTACCGTAGACATATTTATCAAGCATTACATCGCCAATAATGGCAATTTTACTGCCTTTCGACTTCCGGAATATTGCTCTTAACTTAACTTCTGTAATATTCAAATTAAAAATACTGATTTTAGCAAAATTGAATAAAATTAAGCAAATATAGGCTTAAATGATGGCTTATTCAATTGAAATTGATATATTTACGATAACAATTAAATATCATATAAATTGCAAAATTTGTAATTCAGGCTTATATTTGAATCCTTTTCGCACTATTAATGAGTTATATTTGTATAACCTTTTAATACATTTTACAAAAAAACAAAAATACCTATGAAAAAATCAAGAATAACAACAATTGCTGTATTATTGATCTTATCATTTTTTGCAGTTAACTGCTCAAAAGATGTGAAAAAAGATGTGTTATCAGATAAAACAAAAACAGATACGGTTAAAACAACCGCACCTGTTAATGTTGAGGAAATTGTAACCAAAATATCAACTTACCGCGCTGCCGGTGAGAAGAAAATGAATGAGAAAACCCTGACAAAAAAAGAAGTTGTAATTAAAGATTCGAAAGCATCAGAAGACACTAAGCAGAAATGGGAAAAAGTTGAAGGATATTTTGATGGCGGAAAGCTCCTAAGGTTACAGGTATACCCGCATAAAGGTATATCGACCAGGACTGAAGAATTCTACATAATGGACGGAAAAATGGTTTTTGCATTCATACAGGATGGTGAAAAACATGAAGGCCAGGATATGGGCGAGCCGGGTAAAGAGTTCTATTTTGATAATGATAAGTTAGTAAAATATGTCAACACAAGCGGCGAAAAATCAACTGATGAGGCTGCAGAGAAGAAAATGTATGAATCAAAGCTTCCTGTTGAAGTAAAAGAGCTTATTGAGATCGTAAATACTGCAAAGTAATATCGTATGAATTGTTTAAAAAGGTGAATAAAGTAAAAAGCTCTATTCACCTTTTTCGTTTTAGCCAAAATTCCTTTCATTGAAAACCAGCGGATTTTTGCGTATTTTTGTAGTTCTATGAAATTTACCAAACGAACAAATACATGCGGCGAGCTAACCCTTGCCGATGCAGGAAAAACCGTTTCTTTGAACGGATGGGTATCACAGGTACGCGATCTTGGCGGCGTTATTTTCATAAATTTACGCGACAGGTACGGTATTACCCAGGTTACAGTTAATTCTGAAAGCAAAGAAACTTACGATATTGCTAAATCACTGGGACTGGAATTTGTAATTTCAGCAACCGGCACAGTGCAGAAACGTACATCTTCAAATCCAAACATGGCAACCGGTGAAATTGAAGTGCTTGCAACAGGACTCGAGATTCTGAATACATCAGAGGTTACACCATTTGTTGTTGAAGAAGATGTGAAAGCTTCAGAGGAATTAAGGTTTAAATACCGCTACCTTGACTTAAGAAGAAAGAAAATTGCCGATAACATTGTTTTACGCAGCGATGTATATCAGATTGTACATAAATTTTTTGAACGTGAGAAGTTTGTTGAGATCGAAACTCCCATTTTAATGAAATCAACACCCGAAGGCGCGCGTGATTACCTTGTACCTTCACGTGTTCATAAAGGAAAATTTTACGCACTGCCCCAGTCACCCCAGACCTATAAACAGATCTTAATGGTAAGCGGAATGGACCGCTACGTACAGATCTGCAAATGTTTCCGTGATGAGGATCTAAGGGCAGACCGCCAGCCGGAATTTACACAGATCGATCTTGAAATGAGCTTTGTTGAAGAACGTGATGTGTTCAATGTTGTTGAAGGCGTTATATGTGATATTTGGAAAAGTATAAAAGGCGCAGAGCTTAAGCAGCCTTTCACAGTAATGAGCTATGATGAGGCAATGCAGACCTATGGCAGTGATAAGCCTGACCTGAGAATAAAAGGTGATATAAAAATTTCTGATATAACTGAAACTGTTAAAGCAACCGATTTCAAAGTATTCACAGATGCAATTTCTGCAGGCGGTATTGTTGCGGGAATTAAGCTACCGGGACAGGATGTTACAAGAAAAATTATTGACAGCTTAACTGATTATGTTAAAACATTAAAGTTCGGCGGTCTTGGCTATATAAAATATAATGCCGATGGTACAACAGCATCACCCATGCTGAAATTTTTAAGTGAAGATATCCAGGCAGGAATTAAGAACAGCTTTAATGCCTCTGGAGGTGATGTTGTGTTCATACTTTCAGGCGAAAAGAAGAAAGTACTTTCAGGGCTTGGTAATTTAAGATTAAAGCTTGCTGAGCAGTTCAGCCTGGTTGATGACAGCCGGGATGAATTCCTTTGGGTAAATGATTTCCCGCTATTTGGCTATGATGAAGAATCAGGCACAATAGCCGCGGAGCATCATGCTTTCACAATGCCGCATGATGCAGATATGGATAAGCTTGATAAGGGAAGCAAAAACCCTAAAAATAACGCGGAGCTTTTGACCTCAATCAGGGCAACATGCTACGATATGGTTTGTAACGGCAGTGAGTTCGGTTCAGGCAGTATAAGGATTCACAGGTCAGATATACAGGAAATGGTTTTTAATGTACTGGAGCTGACAAAAGAAGAGCAGGAAGAGAAATTCGGCTTTTTGCTGGGAGCATTTAAATACGGCGCCCCACCGCATGGCGGTTTTGCGCTTGGCTTTGACAGGATCATTGCCACACTTTGCGGAACAAAAGATATCAG
>JAPUEV010000274.1:6987-8111 GCA_027492415.1 Ignavibacteria bacterium | reverse complement strand
GCAAAGCTGCTTAAAGAAAGCGGTATTGCCATTAAAACCGTTGAAGAAATCACAAAAGCTCCTGAAGTGCTGGGTGGCAGAGTTAAAACTCTCCAGCACCTGATTTTTGCTGGTATCCTTGCAGATAAAACCAATCGTGACCACTTAAATGAGGTAAAAACTCACAATTTTGAGCTTTTTGACCTCGTTTGCGTAAGTCTTTACCCATTCAAACAAACTATCTCAAGACCCGGCTGCACCGAAGCCGAAGCTATCGAGCAGATCGATATTGGCGGGGTATCGCTCATAAGAGCTGCAGCTAAGAATTTCTCAAGCGTCAGTGTTCTGGTTGACCCGTACCAGTATGAAATTTACATCCAATCGCTAAAGACCTCAAAAGATATCAATAAGCTCCTGGCGGCTGATGCATTTGAATACATTGCAAGCTATGATATAAGTATAGCAAATTATTTCAGGCGTATCAGCGGACAGAAGAGCGGGATATTTGATATTTATTTTTCCGGTTATGAAGAATTACGCTATGGCGAAAATCCTCACCAGCGAAGCATGCTTTATAATGTGGGTGAAAAAGGATTTTCTGAAATTTTCGAAAAGCTGCACGGCAAGGAGCTTTCATATATAAATATTATTGATATTGACGCGGCTTATGGTTTGATAAATGAATTCACAGAACCCGCCTGCGCGATATTGAAACATACAAATCCATGCGGTGTTGCAGAAGGCACTGATATTAAAGATGCATACCTCAAAGCTTTTGCAACTGATACTGCTTCACCGTTTGGCGGAATAGTAATATTCAACCGAAAGCTTGATAAGGCAACTGCTGAGGAAATGGATAAGATATTCACAGAAATAGTTATTGCTCCTGATTACGAAGAAGATACGCTTGCATTCCTTTTTAAGAAAAAGAACAGGCGCGTGATAAAAATAAATGCACCTGAGCTTGTTAATGCAATGGAGCTGAAATCTGTGACCGGCGGCTTACTTGTACAGGATGTAAATAACGTTGTTGTCAATGAAAAGGAAATGAAGACTGTTACAGAAAGAACACCATCAGATGATGAATTGAAAGATATGATATTTGCCATGAAGGTATGCAAGCATACAAAAAGTAATGCTGTTAT
>JAPUEV010000274.1:0-6887 GCA_027492415.1 Ignavibacteria bacterium | reverse complement strand
ATGGTTTTAACAGGTATTAGGCATTTCAGGCATTGATAATAAAAAACTTAAAAAAAGTATAAATAAGTTCACTTAAATAAATAAAATTAAACCTTATATTTGCAAATTGGTTTTTTAAGTTTTTAGTATTTATTTACAATTTTGAATCGCACTCTGAATTTCATTTTTATATAATTTTAATATTCACTGGGGTACCTCAATTAAATGGCTTTATTCGGATTTTTATCAGCAGATATTGCAATCGATCTTGGAACTGCAAATACGCTCATATACATAAAAGGCAAAGGGATAATTCTAAACGAACCATCCATTGTTGCCTTTGATGAAACAACAAAGAAAATAATTGCTGTCGGCCACGAAGCAAAACAGATGCACGAAAAAACCCATAAGGGAATTAAAACAATTCGCCCGATGGGTGATGGTGTTATTGCTGATTTTGAAATTGCCGAAGGAATGCTGCGCGCCTTTATTAAAAAAGTTCACTCAAGTATTTTCCCAAGCTCACGTGTTGTAATTTGTGTGCCAAGCGGAATAACAGAAGTTGAAAAACGCGCAGTGCGTGATTCAGCCGAACATGCAGGAGCAAAAGAAGTTTATCTTTTAGCTGAACCAATGGCTGCTGCAATAGGTGTTGGACTTGATGTATCATCACCCGTAGGAAATATGATAATTGATATCGGCGGCGGTACTACTGAAATTGCTATCATTTCACTTTCGGGTATTGCGAATGGCGCATCAATTCGTGTTGCTGGCGATGAACTGAATATTTCAATCGTAGAATACTTCAGAAAAAATTATAACATATTGATTGGCGAAAGAACTGCCGAGGAAATAAAATGCCAGGTCGGTTCCGTTATGCCGCTTAAGGAAGAAGTTATAATCGAAGTAAAAGGACGCGATCTTGTTTCGGGTCTGCCCAAAATGACAGAGGTAAGCTCGATTGAAATTCGCGAAGCCTTAAGTGATCCTGTCAACCAGATGATTCGTGCAATTAAAGTTGCTCTTGAAAACACTCAGCCTGAGCTTGCTTCCGATATTCTTGATAGAGGCATAATGCTCTCCGGCGGCGGCGCTTTAATTAAAGGACTTGATGAACGTATCAGGCTTGAGACCAACCTGCCTGTACACGTAGCCGAAGACCCTTTAACGGCAGTTGTACGCGGAGCCGGTAAGGTACTCGAGGACCTGCAAAAGTTCTCAAAAGTGCTTATAAAGAGCAAAAAGTATTGATTTTGCACACTTTGCGAGCGAAGCGAAGCAATCTCGTGTAATATTTTATTAGTTAGTGAGATTTCTTCGTCGCTTACGCTCCTCGCAAACCAAATACAAAAACCAAAAAATTCATTAATCTCATTAACACACAACTCCACTCCAATTAATGAAGATCCTTCTTTCATATTTAGGAAATCTAAAAGAATACATAATATTTTCGGCTTTAATAATTTTCAGCCTTCTGCTTATCTTCCAGAATGATAATATCCAGATAAGGTTTGTAAGAGTGATTGCTGTAAATGTTATTGGGGTTGTGCAGAACGGTTTCTCCATTATCCCGAATATCTTTGAGCTTGAGCGGGAAAATAAAACCCTGCGTGAAACCAATATCGATCTTTCCAAAGAGCTGAGCATGCTTAAAGAAGCAAAGCTTGAAAACCTGCGCCTTAACCAGATGCTCGAGTTCAAATCACGCACCAACTACCGTGTTGTGACCGGAAAAATAATCGGTAAAACCCTGATACAGACCAGGAACAATATTACTATTAATATAGGTGAGCATGATTCAGTCAGAATCGGCATGCCTGTAATTACAGATAAAGGGCTTGTAGGCAAAATAGTTGCAACCAGCGGCAGCTTCAGCATTGCGCAGATCCTTCTTAATAAAGATCTCAAAGTCAGCGCTAAAGACCAGCGCTCAAGGGTAGATGGCATTATCTCTTGGGATGGTGAAGGCAAGGTGAGAATGAAGAATGTATCCAAGAGCGCAGATGTGAAAGTTGGCGATATTCTTATGACCTCTGAATACAGCAATTCATTCCCCTCAGGCATTCCTATCGGTTACGTCACAACTGATAACACGATAGATAATTTATTTAAAAATATTGAAGTAGAGTGTTTTGTTAACTTTGAAACTGTTGAAGAGGTTTTTGTTCTTAAATATCTGTCTGAGGATGAAAGAAAAGACCTTGAAAAGAAATATCTTGAGAAATCCAAATAAATGACTGCTGCTGAATGAAGGAATATCTGAAATATTCGGGGATAATGTTAGCCCTTATACTGGTTCAGAAAACAATAATTAATTTTATTGATGTGACTGAATTCAAGATCACCCCGGATGTTGTGCTGATAGGTCTTGTTTATATCGGAATAAAACGGGGAAAAATTACCGGTAGTATAGCAGGATTTCTCTCGGGACTTATTCTTGATATCTTCAGCTTTTCTTTTATAGGCCTTATGGCTCTTTCGAAAACCGTTGCAGGCTTTGTATCAGGCTTCTTTAATGAAAATACCAAGATGGAAAGATACCTGAACAGCTATATTTTTATTCTCATTGTTACCTTCTGTTCGCTTATAAATAATACTGTCTATTTTTTATTCTATTTCCAGGGAACGAATTTAGTGTTTTTTGATATTGTATTAAGATATATTGTACCAACAACTGTTTATACAGCTTTATTCAGCATTTTCCCGGTTCTCTTTGCAAGAAGAAGAAGATTTGCAAGATAACTGATTTTCCAAAAAACCAATTAATGGATCTCAGCAAACGTAAAAATTTCTATTATGTATTCTCACTTGTCATTTGCCTTATTATCGGGGGAAGGCTCGTGCAGCTGCAGCTTATCAACCCAGAAAAGTTCGATAAGGATGCTGAGAGAAATTCTGTTAAAACCATTATTACTACTCCCGCACGCGGCTTGATCTTCGACCGAAACGGCAAGCTGCTTGTTGATAACAAACCTTCTTACAGCGTTACTATAACAAAAAAAGAATTTGATACCAATAATATCCCGGTTGTATGCACAATGCTTGGTATGGATCCCAATGACCTCAAAAGCGAGCTCAGGAAAATTGAAGGTACTAACCGTTTTATCCCAACAAGGATACAGCGTGATGTTGATTTTAAGGTCATTTCTTTTATAGAAGAGAACCGTGAAATTTTAAAAGGCGTTGATTATAGTATCGATCCTATCAGGCTTTATCCCACCGATTTTAAAGGCTCACACATGATAGGCTATACCAAAGAAGTAACCGAAGGTATGCTGAAGAAACAGAACAGTGACTATTATAAACAGGGTGATCTTATCGGTACCACGGGACTAGAAGCCGGCTACGAAAATTATTTGCGGGGTGAAAAAGGATTTGAGTTCATTCTGCAGGATTCCAAAGGCAGGGAAGTGGGTCCTTTAAATGATGGCAAAAATAATGTTAAAGCTGTAAGCGGCTATGACCTTGTATTGAGTGTTGATGCTGAAGTGCAGAAATATGCCGAAAAGCTGCTTGATGGAAGAACAGGCGGAATTGTTGCAATGGATCCTAAAACAGGCGAAATTATCTGCATGGTAAGCAAGCCTGATTATGACCTGAACTATTTCAGCGGTAAGCTTTCCCCGGAAATCTGGACCTCGCTTAATACTGATAAAAAGAAACCACTGTTCAACCGTGCAACACAGACCCGCTATCCGCCGGGCTCAACATATAAAATGGTATCAGCTCTCGCATCACTGCAGGAAGGTATTTTAAAGCCTAATTCAACCATTCCATGCGAAGGCAGCTTCAGGTTTGGTGACAGGGTTTTTGGTGATCACGGCGCATATGGCTCTATTACAATTCCAACTGCTATTGAACATTCATCCAACGTTTTCTTTTATAAGCTGGTATTGCGCATCGGGCTTGAGAACTGGAACAAATACGGTCAAATGCTGGGATTCGGGAATAAAACGGGAATTGATATACCCGAAGAAACAAAAGGCTTGCTTCCTTCAACTGACTATTATAATACCCGCTATGGCCCCAAAGGATGGACTGAAGGCTTTGTTGTGAGCTTAGGTATAGGACAGGGTGAGCTTGGTGTATCACCCCTTCAGATGGCTCTGTATACTTCTATTCTTGCCAATTCAGGCACTTTCCTTCAACCGCATTTGGTGAGGTCGCTTAAGAATCCTTTAACAGGAGAGCTTACCCCAATACAGTATAAAAAACATGAAGTGGCAATTGATAAAGATTATTTTAAGGTAATACAAAAAGGCATGTATCTTGTTGTAAACGGCAGCGGAACTGCAAAAGCTATCCGTACAAGTGATGTTATTATAGCCGGTAAAACAGGTACAGCGCAGAATCCGCATGGGCAGGATCACTCCTGGTTCATAGCCTACGCGCCGTACGATGACCCCAAAATAGCAATTTGCGTAATGGTAGAAAACGCAGGTTTTGGCGCAACGGTTGCTGCTCCAATAGCTCAAAGAATAATTTTAAGATATCTGCTGGGTCTTGCAGATGAAACTGAAGTAAAAGATACTTTTGGCGGAGATTAATTTTAACAGATAATGCAGGCTAAAATTTTTGATAGATTTAATTTCGTTGTATTTTTCTCAGCCCTGGGCCTGATCACCTTCGGTTTGGTCGCGATCTACAGCGCTACTTTCGGCAATGAGCTTGTATCAGGTAACTTTAACAAGCAGCTTATTTCTGCCAGTGTTGGTATACTTCTGGTACTTGCAATTATGTACACTCCTCCCAAATACCTGGCAATGTCATCTTATATCATCTACGGTATAGTGCTTGTACTTTTAATTGCCGTAATTTTCCTGGGGAAAAAGATCAAAGGGCAGACAAGCTGGTTCAGTGTGGGCGGATTCGGTGTACAGCCATCGGAGTTTGCTAAAGTAGCAACTGTCCTTGCGCTTGCATATTTTCTTTCCAATAAGAACAAGGAAGCTGATGTAACCAAGTTCCGTGATTTTATGTATGCTGTAGCAATATGCCTTGTACCTGTTGCGCTTATAATGCTGCAGCCGGATATGGGTACTACACTTGTATTCCTCTTCCTGTTATTACCTGTTTTATACTGGGCGGGAATGCCTAATTATATAATGTTTTTCATTGTTGCGCCCGCTATAACAGCCATAACTGCGTTCCTTGGTACGTGGTATTTTGTCGCGGCAGTAATATTTATTATTGCAATGATGATGGTCTTTAAAAAGAATATTCTTATATCTGTTATCATTGTATGTATTTCCATTGCATCCGGATTTTCAGTTAATATGGTTTACAGCAAACTGCAGCCGTACCAGCAAAAGCGTATACAAAGCATGTTCAATCCGGAATCTGACCCGTTAGGGGCAGGTTATAACGTGATACAATCAAAAATTGCTATCGGCTCCGGGGGAGTTTACGGCAAAGGCTTTATGCAGGGCACACAGACACAGCTGAAATATATTCCTGAACAGTGGACTGATTTTATCTTCTGTATGGTTGGCGAGGAGTTTGGCTTTATCGGGTCAATTGCCGTTGTCCTGCTCTTCCTTATCTTAATTTGGCAGACTATCCATATTGCCTATATTTGCAAAAACCAGTTCCTGAGTATCTGCTGCATAGGGTTTGCTACGATCTTTTCATTCCATATCCTCATTAATTTAGGTATGATAATGGGCATAATGCCTGTTATCGGTATTCCATTGCCCTTTATGAGCTACGGTGTGTCATTTCTTCTGAGTAACCTGATAATGCTTGGGATTATTCTTAATGCTTATCGTAATCGTAAGGATTATGTCTAAGGCAAAAGGCAAAAGTAAAAAGACAAAAAAATAATATTAAATAATAATTAACATTTTTTTGATTCCTAATTCTTAATTTCTAATTGAAAAATATTGCACTTTTCTAAAAAATTTAAAAACGCTTTAAGGGAAACCAACTCACACCTTGTTGTGGGACTGGATACAGATATCACAAAAATTCCTGATTTCATAAAGACGTCAGCAAACCCCATGGCTGAATTCAACAACCTTGTGATAGAAGCCACCAAAGATTATGCATGCGGGTATAAGCTGAATATTGCGTTCTATGAGCGCGCAGTTGAAACAGGCTTCGCAGCTATCCGCGCTGCAATTGCAGCAATTCCTGAAACACTCATAACAATTGCCGATGCCAAGCGCGGCGATATTGAAAATACCACTGAGCTTTACGCACAGGCTTTCCTGGATGAGTTTAATTTCGATTCCATCACAGTGCAGCCGTATATGGGGCAGGATTCCGTAAGGCCGTTTCTTCGCCGTAAGAATAAATTTGTATGGGTACTTGCACTCACTTCAAACTATGGCGCAAATGATTTCCAGTTCTTAAAAGTAGGCTCGCAGCCGCTGTGGGAAGTTGTTGTTGAAAAAGCACTTGAGTGGAATGACCATAAAACAGGTTTTGTCTTCGGTGCCGGACATACAAAGGAAATTGCCAAAATGACCAAGAATTTCCCTGAAGTACCGCTGCTTATTCCGGGAATCGGAGCGCAAAAAGGCTCACTTGAAAAGACAATTAATTCTCTTGATCATACCCTGTTTGTAATAAACCAGAGCCGCTCAATAATTTATGCTGCACCCAAGGCTGAGAGTGCCGAAGAATTCAAAGCAATCGTTGGCGAAGCAGCAATGAAGGCTAGGGATGAAATTAACGGTTTTTTGCAGATGAAGAAATAATACATTTTGCGAGCGAAGCGAAGCAATCTCATCAGGTTAACTAAATTCTAATTCATTAGTTTGCTTCCTTCCACTCCCTCCGGCAGTTTAAGGCGTGGCGTCGCTTGCGCTCCTCGCAAAAAATTTAATATTATTAATACAATATTTATAGAAACCACAACTTAACATCAATGAACATTTTATTTGACGCTGATGGTAAGTCGGCAT
>JAPUEV010000273.1 GCA_027492415.1 Ignavibacteria bacterium | reverse complement strand
ATTCGGCTTTTTGCTGGGAGCATTTAAATACGGCGCCCCCCCGCATGGCGGTTTTGCGCTTGGCTTTGACAGGATCATAGCCACACTTTGCGGAACAAAAGATATCAGGGAAACAATTGCATTCCCGAAAACTACAAGCGCGGTGGGATTGATGGATAACTCACCAAGCCCGGTGGACGCAAGGCAGCTGAAGGATCTGGGAATAACAGTAAACAATTAATATGAGCAATAAAATAGCAAATACAGAATTTGAAGTAATACAGGGTGATATTACCCTATTGGAAACCGATGCAATTGTGAACCCCGCCAATACATTTTTAATGCATTCAGGCGGTTTGGCGCTGGCTATAGTTAAGCGCGGCGGTATGATAATACAGCAGGAATCAAAGAAGATAGGCAATGTACAAACAGGCAGCGCAGTTATAACAACCGGCGGCAACATGAAAACAATGCATGTTATTCACGCAGTAGGTCCAAGGTATAAAGATGGAAAACAGGGTGAGCCTGAAAAATTAGCATCAGCGGTAACAAATGCATTAAAGGTTGCAGAAGTGAAAAAGCTTACCTCAATTGCAATTCCCGCAATAAGCTCAGGTATTTTCGGCTATCCGATAGAAGAAAGCTCTAAGATAATAGTTGATACTGCAGTAGAGTATTTTAATGCGAAGAAAAAAGCTAAGGAAGAAACCACACTCACTAAAGTTGTGTTCTGTTTACTGGATGAGAGTACTTTAAAGCTCTTCAAAAAAGCTCTTGATGCAAATTTTAAAAAGTAATTTAATTTATAAAACCATAACATAATATATTTAAAATGCCAAAAACATTAGAAAAAGATTTAAAGCTTGAAAAGTTCAAAGTGAAAGATCTTTCACTTGCTGAATGGGGCAGGAAAGAAATCCGCCTTGCTGAAGCTGAAATGCCGGGATTAATGGCTATCAGGGAAGAGTACAAGGATTCAAAACCGCTTAAAGGCGCAAGGATAGCAGGATGCCTGCATATGACAATACAGACCGCCGTATTGATTGAAACATTAATTGAGCTTGGCGCAGAAGTAAAATGGTCATCATGCAATATCTTTTCAACCCAGGATCACGCAGCAGCAGCAATTGCAGCAGCAGGTATTCCGGTTTACGCATGGAAAGGCATGAATGAAGAAGAATTCAACTGGTGCATAGAGCAGACATTATTCTTTGGCTCATTTGATAAACCGCTGAATATGATTCTTGATGACGGCGGCGACTTAACGAACATGGTGCTTGATGATTACCCTGAATTAATTGCAGGAATAAAAGGTATCAGCGAAGAAACCACAACAGGCGTTCACAGGCTTTATGAAAGAATGAAGAACGGCACTTTATCATTGCCATGTATTAATGTTAATGATTCAGTTACAAAATCAAAGTTTGATAATAAATACGGCTGCAAGGAATCATTGGTTGATGCTATCAGACGCGCAACAGATGTAATGATGGCAGGTAAAGTAGCAGTTGTTGCAGGTTACGGCGATGTTGGTAAAGGTTCAGCTCAGTCATTACGCGGCGCTGGCGCTCGTGTAATGGTAACTGAAATTGATCCTATCTGCGCGCTGCAGGCTGCAATGGATGGCTACCAGGTAACAACAATGGATGAAGCTGCAAAGGTATGTGATATTATGGTTACTGCTACAGGCAACCTGAACATTATCACAGACAGGCATTTCAAATCAATGAAAGATAAAGCGATTGTATGCAATATCGGACATTTTGATAATGAAATTGATATGGCATGGCTTAACAAGAATTACGGAAATACAAAAATAACAATTAAGCCGCAGGTTGATATATATAATGTTGACGGCAAAGAGATAATAATTCTTGCAGAAGGCAGGCTTGTAAATCTTGGCTGCGCAATGGGTCACCCCTCATTTGTAATGTCAAATTCATTCAGTAACCAGGTACTTGCACAGATAGAGCTTTGGACCAACCATACAAATTATAAAAATGAAGTGTATGTGCTTCCAAAACATCTTGATGAAAAAGTTGCAAGGCTTCATCTTGCCAAGGTTGGTGCAATGCTTGAAAAGCTTTCACCTGAACAGGCAAAATACATTGGTGTTGAAGTCGAAGGACCGTTCAAAGCTGAGTGGTACAGGTATTAGATCAGTTATCAATATACAATGAACGATGAACCTGTTAATTGTATATTGAAAAGCTAGCGTAGCTCAGCTGGTAGAGCAGCGCATTCGTAATGCGCAGGCCACCGGTTCGATCCCGGTCGCTAGCTCTGAAAACATTAAAGCAGCCTAATATTGGCTGCTTTTTTTATTTTAAGCTGTTTAGCTAAGCTATAAATAATTATTTTTAGATAAGTTACAACAATTTATTAAAATTACCCTTTTAAATATATTAACTGAGTAATAATTTTGAGCAATAACTAATCCCAAAATCATGTTTAAAACAATAATAGCAGCATTTTTGCTTTCTATATTTTTATTTGCCTGCAATAATGATAATTCTGTAACAACATCTGACTTAAGTGATAATGAATCAATGGAACAAAATATAAGCTCTGAGGACAACGTTATCAATTATTCACCTTCCTCAGCGTGGATAATAATTGATACCCTGCCGTATGTAATAACCCAGCCGGGCTCATATAAAGTAAAAAAAGAGCTAACATCTGCAGGTGGCTTAAGCGGAATAACCGTGCAGAACACAAACCATGTTACTATCAATCTGAATGATTATTCACTCAACGCAATGCCCTCGGCATCAGTTGAACCGACCGGAATAATTGTGAACAACTCAAGCTTTGTAATGATCTATAACGGTGATATTAATTTTTACCGCACCGCATTTGTATTCAATAATTCAAGTGATTGCACCGCCAAGGATATAGAATACACTCCTGTAAGCACAGATCTGCTTGATGTACCGCCTCATTACTCTGGAGTAAAGATTAGCAGCTCACCAAGGATACAGGTAAGCTGGAGCGTTTTTAATTCGCTTGATAATGCAGTAGAAATAACCGGCGCTTTAAGCATTGATAATAAATTCCTGAGCAATACGTGCTATGGCAATCCCAACCCATCAACCGGTAGACCGACCGGTGTAAAAATATCGGATACTTTAAGCTCACCGCAAAAAAATATAATCCGCAATAACCTGTTCACAGGCTTTGATTACGGGTATAATCTTTATACCAAAAACGGCAGCAATAAAGTAAACAGCAATACGTTTGAGTATTATATCGAAAAGGGATTTAATAATGATGCAACAAATGAATTTAAATACAATACATATACATTATTAACTCATTAATTATTTTTTCATAGAATTAAAAAAAGTCCCGTTAATTTACGGGACTTTTTTATGGTAACACTGTTTTATTAAAACTCAATTTTTGTCAACTTTAAGCACAACATATTCTTTTTCACTCTTAGCAACAACATATACCCTGTCATTGCCGTTTGGTCTTATAATATACTTTCCGGTAAACTCACCAAAAGCAGGAAGGATACACTGCTTTTCTGAGAAATAAAAACACGGCAGGCTTAGTGACTGCCTGGCTTTACCCTGCAGCCTGACACCGGGGTGAACATGTCCGCAAAAAATATAGTCACATCCGTTTAAAATAACATTATCATCCAGCGGCTTATGCGTAAAAAGGAACCTGTTCCAAAGGAAATATTTTTTATGTATCCTTATCTCAAAATTAGAATATAACTGGTCTGACATTATATCATGGTTACCCTTAACAAGGTTTATATCAATGCTGTGATGAACTTCGCGCCAGGCATCAAAGAGCCTTACATCATAGTTTACACCACTGTGAAAAAGATCACCCAGGATGAACAGCTCATTTACATCAAGAGTTTTTATTATATCATCAAGCGTGATAAGATCTGCTTCAGCCAGCCCGCCGGGGATAGCAATACCGGCATCCCTGAAATGACCAACCTTGCCTAAATGGATATCACTGGCAATAAGTGTCTTGTGCTTTTCAATGTAAACAGCTTTAGAGGGAAGTAAAGTAAGCTCTTCATCAAACAAAGTTATTTTATGAGAGTTCTCTAAATTGATAGATCCATCCTTGTTTTAATTTTACGATATCTCAATCTTTTTCATACTTAAGCTGCATTTTCCTTACCCTGTCTTCAAGCTTTTCTGAGCTCATTTTTTCTCTCATAAAATCCACCATAATTGGGAATGCAAACGGCGTTGGCCTGCCCGGGTGCGTTAATATTATTTTTTGTTTTCTTATTCTTTCAAGCGCAATCCGCAGCCTGTACTCTTCAAGCTGGAACTGCAGCATTTCCTCGTACGCCTGTTTTATCAACAGGCTTTCAGGCTCATACTTGCTGAATACATCAAACAGTAATTGCGCTGATGCCTGCAGGTTCCTGCTGGTTTTATATTTACCCGGGTAGCCTGAAAATATAAGTCCCGATATCCTTGCAATAGGCCTGAACCTTCTTTTGGCAAGCTCTCCGCTGTTAATGCTTTTATAAATATCTTCGGTTAAGTTCTCATCCGAAAATAAGTTATTATTTATTGCATCTTCAATGGGAATATCCGTATCACTCAGCAGCTCAAATCCGTAATCATTCATAGCATATGAAAACGTCATTGGCTTTAGCTGCGACATCCTGTATGCAAAAATTGCAGCCATACCTTCATGAACAAGCCTTCCTTCGAAAGGGTATACAAATAAATGGTGACCCTCATCTGTTTCAAATTTTTCTATCAGCAGCTCATTGCTTTTTGGAACAGCTGATCTTGCAGCCTGCAGAGTCACAAGCGGCTTGATAGTCCGTATTTCTATATCCTTTGGGTTAGCTTCAAGGGCTTCGTTCAGCTTAATTCTAAGCATTTCCGTCAATCGTGATGATAATGGCATTCTTCCGCCCTGCCAGCTAGGCACACGGCTTGAGCGCTTTTTGCTGCGGCGGACATATGCTGTATTTTCTTTAATGTTTACAAGCTCAACAGTTCTGCCTGCAAATGAAAACACATCACCTGTTTTTAATGATGCAATAAATCCTTCTTCAATTGAGCCCAGCCTTCCGCCGCTAAGGTACCTTACGTTCATGCTTATATCACTATCAATTGTACCGATTGAAAGCTTATGGAAGAGTGCTTTCCTTCTATCGGTAAGCTTATACAAGCCGTCTTCAAATATCACTTTCCGGTATTCATCATAGTTCTTCAGCGCATCACCGCCGGAAGTTATGAACTTCATTATCCAGCTCCATTCGCTTAAATTTAAGGTTTGGAATGCGAATGTTGACTTAACTTCATTGTAAACCTGTTCCTCATCAAAGCCATCAGATACAGCAAGCGTGACGAGGTATTGAATAAGCACGTCATATGGCTTTAATATCGGCTGCCTGTCTTCAAATACTTTTCTTTTTATCGCTTCCTTTAGCGCCGCGCCTTCTACCAGCTCAAGCGAGTGCGTGGGTACAAAATATATCCTGCTGACTGCATCAGGCTGATGCCCGCTTCTGCCTGCCCGCTGCAGGAAACGAGCCACTCCTTTTGGGCTGCCGATCTGGATCACATTATCAACGGGACGGAAATCTACGCCAAGATCAAGGCTTGAGGTACATACAACTACTTTCAGCTTTTCAGAATGCAGGGCTTTTTCAACCCAGTTCCGCATTTCCTTATCAATTGAACCGTGATGAAGCGCAATTACTCCCGCAAATTCCGGGTAAAGGTCCAGTAATTTCTGGTACCATATTTCAGACTGAGAGCGTGTATTGGTAAAAATAAGTGTTGACCTGCTTGCTCTTAATATTGGGACAATTTTATCTATAAGCCTTATTCCAAGGTGACCTGCCCAGGGGAATTTTTCAACCTCATCGGGCAAAATAGAATGTATCTCTATTTTTTTCTCAAACTCAGCCCTTACAATTTTTGATCTTCCTTTATGTTCGCCAAGCAGTACATCCATTGCTTCATTCAGGTTGCCGATAGTTGCTGATATTCCCCACACTTTAAGATCAGGCTTTACACCGCGCAGCCTTGATAAGGCAAGCTCTGTCTGCACTCCCCTTTTAGAGCCAAGAAGCTCATGCCATTCATCAACAATCACAGCTTTAAGGTTTTTGAATAAATTTGCGTAGCCTTTTTGCGAAAGCAGTACATGAACACTTTCCGGAGTTGTAATAAGCACTTCATGGAGGTTCTTGCTCTGCCTTGCCTTAACTGATTGGGTTGTATCACCTGTCCTTGTGCTTACCTGCCATGGCATTTCAAGATCAGCAAGTACATCACGCATAGCTTTTTCAATATCTTTTGATAGAGCCTTAAGCGGGGTTATCCAAAGCATCTGTATACCGTTTGGACGTTTCTTTTTATAATCAGGATTGTTTATGATATACTCCATAACAACAGGCAGCCAAAGCGCATATGTCTTGCCGCTGCCTGTTGGTGCATTCAGCAGACCGTTATAACCTTTCAGATAGTACTGCCATGCCTGTTTCTGGAATTCAAACGGCTCACGGTTATTCTTTTTGAACCAGTCAAAGATCAGGCTGTATGCTTTTTGAATATTTTCAGCTTTGTTACCGGAATTTTTAACAGCTGATTTACTTCGCAGGGCTTTCATTAAGTAGTTTTTTTAAATTATCCAGTGTGTCAGCTTCACTGGCAGGCTTATCTTTTCTCCATCTTGCAATCCTTGGAAAGCGGACGGCCACACCTGATTTATGCCTTTTTGATTCAGCTATTCCCTCGAATGCAATTTCAAAAACAAGCTCCGGCTTTACAGTCCTTACGGGTCCGAATTTTTCCAGGGTATTTTTCTTTACAAATGCATCCACTTCCATTATTTCAGCGTCAGTTAGGCCGGAATACGCCTTGGCAAATGTTATTAAACTTCCATTATCCCAGATACCAAATGTATAATCGGTAAACAGGTCAGCTCTTCTGCCGTGGCCTTTTTGCGCGTATATCATAACACCATCAATTGTATAGGGATCAATTTTCCATTTCCACCAGTCACCTTTTTTTCTGCCAACACCATATGTTGAGCTTTTCTTCTTAAGCATTATCCCTTCACTGATATTTTCTCTCGAGCTTTCCCTGGTTTTCTTTAAGCTATCCCATGATCTGTATTCTATTATAGGCGAAAGTACCAGTGTTTTGGAATCTGATGCTGTAACTGCAAGCTCTTCGAGTATTTTTCTACGGTCTAAAAGACTTTTATTCCTTATATCCTCACCACTATATTCCATAATATCATATACAATAAGTGAAACGGGTGCTTCATTCATAATTTTTGGGGTAAGGTTCTTTCTGCCTATCCTTGTCTGCAGGATATTGAAAGGAAGAGGTTTCCCTTCAGAAAAACAAATTATTTCGCCGTCTAAAACGGTACCCGAAGGCAAATAATTGGTCAGCTCTTCCAGCTCGGGGAATTTATCAGTAACAAGCTCTTCACCTCTTGACCATACAAAGAGCTCACCATTGCGGAAGATCACCTGACCGCGAATTCCATCCCACTTCCATTCAGCCTGCCATTCAGCAGGTTCGCCAAGCGAAGCAGGCTCACCTTCTATTGGATAAGCCAGGTAGAAAGGATACGGTTTGGAAATATCCTCATAATTTTCATCGCCGAAAACAAGATCGTTATAAGATACTTCCTCCGGGTGCCAGCTGCCCATTAGCCTGTGCGAGATAATATTAGTTTCTATTTCCGTTAAATTGCTGAGTGCATTGATGACAATTTTCTGCGATACACCTATCCTGAAGCCGCCTGTGATTATTTTTATGAATACAAACCGTTCTTCCTGTGTAAGGCTGTTGAGCGCAGAGATAATCTTCTTTTTCTTCTCTTCTTCACTAAGCTCTTTTAAGGATTCAAGGTATTTTATCCATTCAGAAAGGGTTTTTGCTGATCTTTTCTCCGGAGGCGGCAGTATCAGGGAAATTGTTTCAGCCATATCACCCACGGAGTGATATGATTCATCAGCAAGCCACTCCGGCAGCCCGGAATACTCAACAGCCCACTGCCAAAGCTGCCTTGCATTGAAGAATTTCTTAAGCTTCCTGCCGGAAAATAAATACAGCACCCAGAGCTTATCATTATCAGGCGCAGCAGAAAAATAATCGCTGATAATATCGGTTTTCTCACCGGTTTTATTTGTCTGGTCAAGCAAAGTGAACATCTCAGCAAACCTTTTCATGATAC